>NZ_JAHWCO010000075.1:0-1991 GCF_020054415.1 Candidatus Symbiopectobacterium sp.
CGAGTTCTTCGGCGAGATTGAGCAGGCCGGCTTTGTGTTTGATAATGGGATTGTTAGTATGAAGCATGAGAGTTACCTCGCGTTTTGTTTAAGGATTAGACACCCATATCAAAACCGGTAACTCTCAACCTTTCAAGGTCCAATGTCAGATCTAGTCGCGACTAATACACGTAATGGCAGCGCGCAACGGTTACGCACTGCCATGCTAGCTTTTGATCAGTTGGCAGCGGGCCTTACACCCAGTGTATGGCAAATCGCATAACTCAACTCCGCACGGTTGAGCGTATAGAAGTGGAAATCTTTCACACCCTCACGGCTGAGGATTTTCACCATGTCCATGGCGATGGCCGCGCCCACCATTTTGCGGGTGTCAGCATCGTTATCAAGTCCCTCGAACATTGCCGTCATCCAGTTCGGCACACGCACGTTCGTCATGGTGGCAAAGCGTTGCAGTTGTTTGAAGTTGGAGACTGGCAGAATGCCCGGCACAATCTCTACATCAATGCCCGTTGCGACGCAGCGATCGCGAAAACGTAAATAGCTTTCCACATCGAAAAAGAACTGCGTGATGGCGCGATTCGCACCCGCATCAATCTTTTTCTTCAGGTTAATCAGATCGGCTTGCGCGCTTTTGGCTTCCGGGTGAACTTCCGGATAAGCCGCGACCGAGATATCAAAATCACCGACGCTTTTGAGCAGGCTCACCAAATCGGTGGCATACATATCCGGTTTGCCCCCTTGCGGCGGTAAATCTCCGCGCAGTGCCACAATATAGCGAATGCCGCTTTTCCAGTAATCCTGTGCTATTTCAATCAGTTGCTCGCTGGAAGCATCAATACAAGTCAGATGCGGCGCAGCTTCCAGTCCGGTACGCTCTTTGATCGTCTTGATAATGCTGTGAGTACGGTCACGTTCGCCGGAGTTTGCGCCATAAGTAACAGAAACAAACTTGGGTTTCAGGTTGCTCAGGCGGTCAATTGAGTTCCACAGCGTATCTTCCATTTCGCTGGTTTTCGGCGGAAAAAACTCAAAGGAAACATTGAGTTGACCATGGATCTCCGCCAAGCTTTGATTCAGCGCTTCCCGCTGGTTTGCGTGAAAAAAACTCATACCCTTGCCACCCTTGTCGTCACGTTACCGTCATTATTTATCGAACGTCTATACTTTTAGACGTCCATATAGAAAATGACGGAATCTCAACCAAGAGTCAACGAATTTCGTTTAAAAATTGTTGATGATTGCTCAAGGTAAATGAATTTTTTCATCATGCTGTCTCGTCCCACCTTACAGGACGGGAACGTCATTGAAATGTACGGTATGCCCCTGCGTCGTTACCCAGAAAATAGCGTACTGCGGCGTTTCCTGGCTGATGTCAAAACCGGGGACAAAACGCAGTGCAGACTGATGGTTGGTGCCACGCACCGTAGTAAAGGTGATGCCGCGCCAGTTACCACTGGCAGGACGGTGCACATGACCCGCGGAAATATGCCGAACGTTGCCATAACGTAGACAGCATTGATGCAACGCATCGGCGAATGATGCAAAAACAACAATACCGCTTTGTCCTGAGCTCGGCGCAATTGCCCTTCCAGCCACTGTAAGCGCATACTGCACAGGTTTCCCGCGACATCACCGCTTTGCAGTGAATCCAGCAGAATCACACAATGATCGCCGAGGTTCGTGACATTTTGGATAAAACCATGCTCATCGGCCAACGCGGGAAACGCGCGCAAGAAGGCCTCCCTGTCATCATGGTTTCCCAACGTCACGCGCCAAGGAACCTGCAATTCCGCCAGCGTATCGGTCGTGTATTCAATGAGTTGATGTAGCATCAAACGTAGTACTCGCGTTCGGGCTTTGTTGAATAAATAGAACTTTTGGGTAATCATCGGAGCAGATCACCACAGTTGTTTCAAAATCAGGTCTCCATGGCAAAACAAAATTTTAAAATCACCAACTGGCCCTCTTATAACAAGGCCCTCAAGCAGCGC
>NZ_JAHWCO010000730.1:0-1942 GCF_020054415.1 Candidatus Symbiopectobacterium sp.
CGACTTCAGTACGTTGGCAATGGAGTCGGGCAGCTTTATCGAAGACGACCTGCGCACCCAGTGTTCGGATATGCTGTATTCCGTGCAGACAAAAACGGGGAAAGGTTATGTCTACACATTGATCGAGCACCAGAGTAGGCCCGAGAAGTTGATGGCGTGGCGTTTAATGCGTTATAGCATGGCAGCCATGCAGCGGCACTTGGAGCAAGGCAACGAGACCTTGCCCGTGGTCATCCCGCTCCTGTTCTACCACGGTACCACGTCGCACTACCCCTACAGCACCCAATGGCTCGATTGCTTTGCTGACCCTGAACTGGCAGAATCAGTCTATACACAGGCATTCCCGCTGGTTGATATCACCACAATACCGGATGACGAAATCCTGACACATCGGCGGGTAGCGCTGCTGGAACTGGTGCAGAAACATATTCGTACACGGGATATGCTGGAGCTAGCCGGAGATATCGCCCGCTTGCTTAATCTATGGTCAATACCAAAAGAACAGTTCCGTAGCCTGATGTACTATATTGTAGGTCGAGGTGAAACCTCAGACACCAGACAGTTTTTGCACACCATCGCGGCACAGACGCAAGATTATCAGGAGGATGTCATGACCATTGCAGAACAGCTACGGCAGGAAGGAGAGCAGCGGGGCATCCTGAAAGGACGCCAAGAAGGACGCCAAGAAGGCGAGCATAGTGCCTCACTTAAAATTGCAAGGCAACTTATCGCCAACGGTGTTGAACGCACCATCGTCAAAATGTCGACCGACCTGTCCGATGATGAGCTGGCTACCCTGTTCGACGATCGGCGCTAATTCCCCGTTTTTTCACCTTCGGGCGCTTCTGGCCACTCAATGTCAGTGGCATTCACACACCATAACCTAGCAAAGTACTACACGCCAGCGTCACTCCTTTTCTTTACTTTTGGAAGATGGCGAATCCGTGCCAGAAGCGACCCGCGTGGAAAACTGGCAGGCCAATCCAGATTATGTTAGTGTCGCGCGGGCGCTGGTTGATGTGGACGTCACCCGGCTGATGGGGAAAGCGGAAAAAATCAATGTCACGCTTCCTTCTTTGCTGATCCGCCGTATCGATTAGTTTGTCGCGGCGCCCCCTGAGTACGGTAGTCGCTCCGACTTCCTGTCCCGAGTCGCGGCTGGTAAAGTGATCGGACAAGAAAAACGTTAAGCCTTGAGAGGGGAAAGGGATAAGCACGGTTTTCTTCTTTAACAATGAAGATATTGTGCTTAAAGCCTCGCTTTTGATAGGCTTTGTTGAATAATAGTGATTCATGCTGTTTTGCCAAGCCAGTTTTGGTAGAAAATGCTTGTGCAGTCAGGTGTACAGTTTTCTCATGAGGCCTAACTGCATCATTTTTCGTTGCGAGGATCCGTCGTTTCACTGTGCTGCCAGCATAAAATCTATTTATTCAACAAAGCCATGTTCAAGCTATTTAGTCGATATGTTTCTGTTGGTGTTTTGAACACCGGAATTCACTGGTCATGCTTCGCTGCGCTGTTCAGTCTTATAGGGCTGAATCAAGCTTTATCGAATCTTGTCGCCTTCTGCGTAGCGGTGACGTTCAGCTTTATAGCTAATGCCAAATGGACATTCAAGGCAAAGGCAACAACTGGCCGCTATATAGCATTTGTCATCTTTATGGGGGCTATGGCGGCACTAACTGGTTACGTTGCCGATCTTATTCACGCACCTGCTGTCATCACCCTTATTGCTTTTTCGGGATTCAGCCTAGTTTCAGGGTTCATCTATTCAAAGTTCATTGTCTTTAGGGGGGGCTTAGGCTTTGTTGAATAATAGGTAATCATGCTGTTTTTCCATGCCAGTTTTGGTTGAAAATGCTTGTCATCTCAGGTGTACACTTTTCTCATGAGGCCTAACTGCATGATTTTACGTTGCGAGGATCCGTCGTTTCGCTGGGC
>NZ_JAHWCO010000308.1:0-1402 GCF_020054415.1 Candidatus Symbiopectobacterium sp.
ATAGAACTTTTGGGTAATCATCGGAGCAGATCACCACAGTTGTTTCAAAATCAGGTATCCATGGCAAAACAAAATTTTAAAATCACCAACTGGCCCTCTTATAACAAGGCCCTCAAGCAGCGCGGTTCTCTAACCGTATGGGGCGCAGTCGTCACAAGTTCTGATTTATTCAACAAAGCCGTGTACAGTTTTCTCATGAGGTCTAACTGCATGATTTTGCGTTGCTAGGATCCGTCGTTTCACTGGGCTGCCAGCATAAAATCTATTTATTCAACAAAGCCACGTCCACATCAACCAGCGCCCACGCGACACTAACATAATCGGGATCGACAATCCAGTTTTCCACTCGGGTCGCTTCCGGCACCGCTTCGCCATCTTCCAAAAGTAAAGAAAAGGAGTGACGCTGGCGTGTCATACTTTGCTAGGTTGTGACGTGTGAATGCCAAGGATGGCAATGGGGCATATATGGGGCAAAAAATTAGCGCTGACTGAATGGCAGAAATATGCGGTGCTGTTGAGTCGTGTTGATATGAGTGCTGCCGATATTGAGTGGCAGGAAGCGCCCGAAGGTGAAAAAACGGGGAATTAGCGCAGGTCGTCGAACAGAGTGGCCAGTTCATCATCGGACAGGCCGGTCGACATTTTGACGATGCTGCGTTCAACGCCGTTGGCGAGGAACTTTCGTGCAAGTTCGGTAGTCGTTTCTTTGCGACCTTCTTGGCGACCTTCTTGGCGACCTTTCTGGATGCCCCTTTGCTCACCTTCCTGCCGTAGCTGTTCTGCAATAGTCATGACATCCTCCTGATAATCCTGTGTCTGTACCGCGATGGTATGTAAAAACTGTCGGGTGTCTGAGGTTTCACCTCGACCTACAATATAGTACATCAGGCTACGGAACTGCTCTTTCGGTATTGACCATAGATTGAGCAGGCTGGCGATATCAGTGGCTAATTCTAGCATATCACGCGTTCTGATGTGTTTCTGTACTAACTCTAGCAACGCCACCCGCCTATGCGTCAGGATTTCGTCATCCGGTATTGTGGTGATATCAACCAGCGGGAATGCCTGTGTATAGACTGATTCTGCCAGTTCAGGGTCAGCAAAGCAATCGAGCCATTGCGTACTGTAGGGGTAGGGCGACGTGGTGCCGTGGTAGAACAGCAGGGGAATAACCACTGGCAGGGTATCGTTGCCCTGCTCCAAGTGCCGCTGCATGGCTGCCATGCTATAACGCATTAAACGCCACGCCATCAACCTCTCTGGCCTACTCTGGTGCTCGATCAATGTGTAGACATAACCTTTCCCCGTTTTTGTCTGCACGGAATACAGCATATCCGAACACTGGGTGCGCAGGTCGTCTTCGATAAAGCTGCCCGACTCCATTGCCAACGTACTGAAGTCG
>NZ_JAHWCO010000173.1:0-2574 GCF_020054415.1 Candidatus Symbiopectobacterium sp.
ATCGCTACCACGAGCGTAACCACGCTGTTGCAAATCAGCGCATTAGCGGTAGTAACGATATCTGGAAAAAGAAAGTGGGCTATCACCGGCGCTCGGTGGCTGAAACGGCCATGTTCCGGTTCAAAAGGCTTCTGGGTGGTCATCTAGGTCTGAGAGACTACGATGCTCAGGTGGGTGGAGCCATGGCCATGGTAAAAGCGCTTAACCGGATCACGCTATCAGGAATGCCGAACAGTATTCGCATCACGCAACAATCGACCCGTATGCGCAGTCGTTACAAGTTCTGATTTATTCAACAAAGCCTTTCAGATATCACTGTTCGATGTATACCAGCACGTTTAGCCATGTTGCTTTGCGTCCAGCCGAGTGCTTTACGTTTTTGCCGGCATTTGATGCCTATCGCTTTCATATTGGGCAGCATAACGACTCCTTTGTTGTTATATGGTGACATTATAGGTGTAAAAAACAAAATGTCACTATATGACAACACTTGGTTGCAATAGAGGTGTTTGTGTGTAGCCACTCTGTGCCGCAACCGACAGAGAAATAAAACCTGTATGCCCATCTATCGCCTATCACTATCCACATGCCTTAAGCTGAGTTACCATATCCGCCTGCTTTTGCGTTGTCTGTCGTCGTCGTGATACAGGCAGGTTATCCTTCAGACAGGAGTTGCTTTAATGTCCAAACAGCAAATTGGCGTGGTGGGTATGGCGGTGATGGGGCGCAATTTGGCGCTTAACATCGAAAGTCGTGGTTACACCGTGTCCATTTTCAACCGCTCTCGTGAAAAAACCGAAGACGTAGTGGCCGAAAATCCCGGCAAAAAACTGGTGCTTTATTACACCGTTGAAGAATTTGTGGCGTCTCTGGAATCTCCGCGCCGTATTCTGTTGATGGTAAAAGCGGGCGAAGGCACGGACAAAGCGATCGAATCCCTGAAGCCCTATCTGGATAAAGGTGACATCATCATTGATGGCGGCAACACCTTCTTCCAGGACACCATCCGCCGCAACCGTGAGCTGTCTGCGGAAGGGTTCAACTTTATCGGCACTGGTGTCTCAGGTGGTGAAGAGGGCGCACTGAAAGGGCCTTCCATCATGCCGGGTGGTCAGAAAGATGCCTATGAGCTGGTGGCGCCTATTTTGGAAAAAATTGCTGCCCGTGCCGAAGGCGAACCCTGCGTCACTTATATCGGGCCAGACGGTGCCGGTCACTATTTAAAAATGGTGCACAACGGCATCGAATACGGCGATATGCAATTGATTGCCGAAGCCTATTCATTGCTGAAGCATGGCTTGAACCTGTCCAATGACGAACTGGCAAAAACCTTCTCTGAATGGAATGCCGGGGAACTGAGCAGCTACCTGATCGATATCACCAAAGATATCTTCACCAAAAAAGATGAAGAGGGTAACTATCTGGTTGATGTGATTTTGGATGAAGCGGATAACAAAGGCACCGGCAAATGGACCAGCCAAAGCTCGCTCGATCTTGGCGAACCGCTGTCGCTGATCACCGAATCTGTGTTTGCGCGCTATATTTCCTCGCTCAAAGATCAGCGTGTTGCTGCTTCCAAAGTGCTGACTGGTCCGCAGGTAAAACCGTTTAGCGGTGACAAGGCTACCTTTATTGAAAACGTGCGTCGTGCGCTCTATCTGGGTAAGATCGTTTCCTATGCGCAAGGTTTCTCACAACTGCGTACTGCTTCAGAAGAGCATCAGTGGAACCTGAACTACGGTGAAATTGCCAAGATTTTCCGTGCTGGTTGCATTATTCGCGCTCAGTTCCTGCAAAAAATTACGGATGCCTACGCGGCAACGCCGGATATCGCCAACCTGTTGCTGGCACCTTACTTCAAGAAAGCGGCCGATGACTACCAGCAGGCATTGCGTGATGTTGTGGCCTATGCGGTTCAAAACGGTATCCCGACACCAACTTTCTCTGCGGCCATCGCTTATTACGACAGCTATCGCTCAGCGGTGTTGCCTGCCAACCTGATCCAGGCGCAGCGCGATTACTTTGGCGCACACACCTATAAACGCACTGATAAGGAAGGCGTATTCCACACCGAGTGGTTGGAATAAGTTATTTATTAAAATCACGTTGTTAAATAAACGCCGAATAGTGTCGCTATTCGGCGTTTTGCATAGATATTTCTCATTAAATTAAAGTTAATCATGCGGTTATGATTGATTGCCTTTTTGCCGCTACCCTTCTTTGTTAACGTTGATACGAGCGTAATTTACAATTTCACTGTGGCTTTGTTGAATAAATCAGAACTTGTAACGACTGCGCCCCATACGGGTCGATTGTTACGTGATGCGAATACTGTTCGGCATTCCTAATAGCGTGATCCGGTTAAGCGCTTTGACCATGGCCATGGCTTCACCCACCTGAGAGCTTTGTTGAATAATAGGTAATCATGCTGTTTTTCCATGCCAGTTTTGGTTGAAAATGCTTGTCATCTCAGGTGTAAACTTTTCTCATGAGGCCTAACTGCATGATTTTACGTTGCGAGGATCCGTCGTTTCACTGTGCTGCCAGCATAAAATCTATTTATTCAACAAAGCC
>NZ_JAHWCO010000102.1:0-11602 GCF_020054415.1 Candidatus Symbiopectobacterium sp.
AAGGTCGTATGGCTGGCAATCCAGGCTGCATCACAGAAATGGACGATGCCCTTACAGGACTGGCGTATGGCAATGAGTCGCTTTATTATCGAGTTCGGTGACCGCCTTGACGGTCACTTCTGAGGAAAGGCATTTACACAAAATCTTAAACAGGATCCTTGCAGATGAAACGCGTTTCTTCGGACAGAGATCCCTGGCTTTCGCAGAGGATGACAAGGGCGAAAAATGGCTTTGTCAGCAGTCTGACCAGCGCTTATGCGCTGGTTTTTTACTGTCTGAACGATGAGGAAATGTGTTACCCCGATGCCACCTTGATGCCGAGTGCAATCAACACTGTACCCAGTAGCTTATCCACCAGCTTTTGTGCTTTTTCCAATGCAAGACGTACCGGGCCGCTTTGGAACAGCAGCACTAGCAGGGGCCACCATACCGCAGCCAGTCCCCAGATAATAAAGGCATACCACAATTTTTCTCCCACGCTGGAGTGGGTGCTCAGTACCTGAGTGAACATGGCAAGAAAGAACAGCGTGGCTTTCGGGTTAAGCAGATTGCACAGGTAACCTTGCAGGAAAGCCTTTTTCAAGCTGACGTCTTGGTGCGGTAGCGAAGCGACATTCAGCTTGCTGCCGCCTCGAGAAAGTAATGCCTGAATACCGATCACGATCAAGTAAAGCGCCCCAGCATATTTTAAAATGTTAAACAGCCATGGTGTGGTGGTGATCACCACCGCTAACCCGGCGACGCAATAGGCCATATGCGTTGCGACACCGGTGATGACGCCCAAGGCGGTCATCATGGCAGGCAGACGCGCATAGCGGGCAGCGTTTTTGATCACCAGAAAGAAGTCGGGGCCAGGCGAGAGCATACCCAGCGTCGCGATGGTGGCGACAAACAGTGAAGTTTCAAGCATCAACAGCGTCCAAGTGGGTGACGAAGCGGAAAAACGGTGCGCGGTCTATCTTAACGCGGTAACGAGTGTGATGCACTCATAAGATTTTATTCTTGTCAGCAATATTAGCAATCAGAGCGCGTTGTGTTAACAAGTATACTTGCTTTATTTATGGTTATATCCGTCATCATTTCGAATTATTTGCGTGTCTTAATTTTATCAGTCAGGGTCTTCGTATGGTCAGCGAAACACCACAGCAGCGGGAAATCACCCGGCTGTGTATCCAATGCGCACTGATGCTGTTGCAGCACGGTGCGGAGAGCACGGTAGTTGAGCAACTCTCTTCGCGCCTCGGGCTGGCGCTCGGGGTGGATAGTGTAGAAAGCTCCATTTCTGCCAACGCCATCGTCCTTACCACCATCATGAATGGACACTGCCTGACCTCGACGCGCAAGAACGTCGATCGCGGCATCAATATGCATGTGGTGACCGAAGTGCAGCATGTCGTGATCATGGCCGAGCACAAACTGCTGGATGTGGCTGGCGTAGAAAAACGCCTGACAGGCATCAAGCCGCTGCGCTATCCGCGCTGGCTGGTGGTAACCATGGTAGCGCTTTCGTGCGGCTGCTTCAGTAAGCTTAATGGCGGCGGTTGGGATGCCTTTGTGGTCACCATGCTTGCCAGCGGTGTAGTAATGTATGTGCGTCAGGTATTGACATCGCGCCATCTCAATCCCCTGATCAACTTCTGTATTACCGCCTTTGTCGCCACGTCGGTATCCGGGCTGTTGCTGCGCGTTCCTACATTTCATCAAACCTCGACGGTGGCGATGGCAGCCAGTGTACTGCTGCTGGTGCCCGGTTTTCCGCTGATTAATGCGGTAGCGGATATGTTTAAAGGGCATGTGAATACCGGACTGGCGCGCTGGGCGGTTGCCAGCCTATTGACGTTGGCAACCTGTATTGGCGTCGTGGCTGCAATGGCAATGTGGGGGTTACGCACAT
Source organism: Candidatus Symbiopectobacterium sp. (assembly GCF_020054415.1). NCBI lineage: Bacteria > Pseudomonadati > Pseudomonadota > Gammaproteobacteria > Enterobacterales > Enterobacteriaceae > Symbiopectobacterium > Candidatus Symbiopectobacterium sp. The sequence goes on from NZ_JAHWCO010000102.1 coordinate 1,895, forward strand.
GGGCTTAACGCTACTGTGGGGGCTCTTGCAGGATATTTTGCTGGCGTCAGTGCCTGCGCTGGGTTTTGCTATGGTGTTCAATGTACCGGTCAAGGCGTTGCCTTATTGCGCACTGCTGGGGGGCGTGGGGCACGGCGTGCGTTTCCTGTGCGTGCAGATGGGCATGCCCATCGAATGGGGATCGTTTCTGGCGGCTATATTGATCGGTGTGATCGGGATTCGCTGGTCGCGCTGGCTGTTGGCGCACCCGAAAGTGTTTACCGTGGCGGCGGTGATTCCGATGTTCCCCGGTATTTCAGCGTATACTGCGATGATCTCGTTGGTGGAGCTTTCCCATCAGGGCTACAGCGAAGCGTTGATGCGCGTTCTGATCACGCATTTCCTCAAGGCCTCTTTTATTGTTGGTGCGCTGTCAATAGGGCTGTCTCTGCCGGGGATTTGGTTGTATCGCAAACGTCCTGGCGTGTAGCGGTATTAAGATTTTACTTATTTTGTCCATCAGAAAATCGCCGTATCGACGTACCCATAACCTTTCCGTATAGTGTCTGCAATTTTTGAGCTATAGGGCTTTACCATGGTGATTAGTTTGATTGCAGCACTGGCGGTGGATCGTGTTATCGGCATGGAAAACGCCATGCCGTGGCATTTACCGGCGGATCTGGCGTGGTTTAAGCGCCAGACGTTAAATAAGCCCATTATTATGGGACGTAACACGTTTCGCTCTATCGGCCAGCCATTGCAGGGGAGAAAAAATATTGTTGTCAGCAGCCGCGCTGGTGACGATGAGCGTGTGACCTGGGTGTCGACCTTAGAGGCGGTGCTAGAGGCTGCTTCAGGCGCGGAAGAGGTGATGGTCATCGGTGGTGGCAGTATTTATCAGCAAATGCTGCCCCAAGCTTCCCGTCTGTATCTGACGCATATTGATGCCGAAGTGGAGGGGGATACCCATTTCCCGGAGTACGAGCCGGATGCGTGGTCATCGGTGTTCAGCGAGTTTCATGATCCGGATGAAAAGAATTTGCACAGTTATTGCTTTGAGATTCTCGAACGGCGTTAACCGCATAGATGTACGCGCGGCACAATCAGGCCGCGCGTGTTTTACTTATTCTGCGCCGACGGCTGCCATGCCTTGCGCCAATGACGGCTGAGTAAAGACCTGCTTATCCTCCCAGCGCAACATCGTCAGTTCGCCTCCCCAGCAGCACCCCGTATCCAACGCATAAATGTTATCTGGCGTCCCTTTTCCCTCCAGAGAGGCCCAGTGGCCGAATGCGATGGCATAGCCCGGCGTTTCGGCATTCCCTTCTACGACAGGGCTCGGCAAGTAAAACCACGGCTTGAGCAGCGAAGGCGCCTGCGAAGGGGCTTCTTTGCATATCATGTCTAGCTGCCCGCCGGAGAAGCAGTAACGCATGCGGGTAAATACGTTGGTGCTAAAGCGCAGACGCGGTAAACCACTCAGCTCCGGGCTCCAGTGATTGGGCATATCACCGTACATGGCGTCCAGGAACAGCGGATAGCTGTCACTGCTGAGTATGGCTTCCACTTCACGTGCGCACAGTTGCGCAGTCTCCAGATCCCACTGCGGCGTTACACCGGCATGGGCCATCACCAGTTTAAGGTCGTTGTCGACCAGCATCACCGGTTGGCGGCGCAGCCAGTTGATCAGGTTATCAACATCCCGTGCATTCAGCAGATCGTTAAGACGATCTTTCGGCTTATTCCTGCTGATACCTGCATAAACTGCCAGCAAATGAAGATCGTGGTTGCCCAGCACCATCTGTGCGGCGGGGCCTAACGAACGCACATAACGCAACACCTCCAATGAGGCAGAACCGCGTACCACCAGATCGCCGGTAAACCACAGCCTGTCGTGCGCCGGATTGAAAGAAACCTGTGCCAACAGCGCCATTAGCTCGTCAAAGCAGCCGTGCACATCGCCAATTAAGTAGGTAGACATCATCAATGTATCAGTGAGGGGATCGCTAAACGAAAAACAGAAATAGGAACCTGAAACGCATCGCCCTGATGATCGACCATGTGGTAATGGCCTTCCATCGTGCCCAGCGGCGTTTCCAGCACCGTACCGCTGGTGTACTGAAATTCGCTGCCAGGCTCGATCACTGGTTGTTCCCCGATCACGCCTTCACCCTGAACTTCAGTTTGACGCCCATCGGCGTTGGTGATCATCCAGTAGCGCCCAATAAGTTGGACAGGATTACGCCCCAGATTGCGGATTGTGATGGTGTAAGCAAAGACAAAGCGGCTCTCATCGGGCTCGGACTGCGCTTCAACATAAAAACTCTGGACCTGAACACAAACACGGGGCGTATTAATCATCGCGACACTTCCAGTTATTCCTGCGTTGGCGGATGCTCAGACAGCCAGTTGGCCAGCCGGCAGTATTGCTCTACAGAGACATTCTCCGCACGGGCAGCGGGATCAATTTCTAACGCGACAAGCTGCTCGACGCTGAACACATTACCCAGGCTGTTGCGCAATGTTTTGCGGCGCTGGTTAAAGGCGGCTGTAGTAATACGGCTCAGCACGCGGACATCAGCAACAGGATAAGGCTGTACGGCATGAGGAACAAGACGTACGACAGCAGAATCCACTTTGGGCGGTGGCGTAAAAGCGGTAGGTGGCACTTCAAGCACCGGGATCACATGGCAGTAGTATTGTGCCATCACGCTTAACCGGCCATAGGCTTTGCTGTTCGGGCCAGCGACAAGGCGGTTCACCACTTCCTTTTGCAACATAAAGTGCATATCTCGAATAGCGTGAGTATAGATAAACAGATGGAACATCAACGGCGTTGATATGTTGTAAGGTAAGTTGCCAAAAACGCGTAGCGGCTGGCCAATCTGTTGCGAAAGCTCGGCGAAATTCACCGTCATGGCATCTTGCTGAATAACGGTAAGCTTATCTTTGAGTTGCGGATGCACCGTTAATCGAGCAGCCAAGTCGCGGTCCAGTTCTACAACCATAAACCGGGTAAGGTGCTCGGCAACGGGCAGCGTTAATGCGCCGAGGCCGGGACCAATCTCCACCATGGCGTGATCGGCTTGGGGATGAATGGCGGAAACAATACTCTCGATCACGAACTGATCGTTTAAAAAGTTCTGCCCGAAACGCTTACGGGCAAAGTGGCCTTGATGGACGCGATTATTCATTACGGTGTTTCGTTATGGTGTTGAGTCATGTTGACGGCAAGCTGCAATGCCGTGATAAAGCTTCCCGGTTCTGCGTCACCCGTTCCCGCGAGGGAGAGCGCGGTGCCGTGATCGACAGAGGTGCGGATAAAAGGTAAGCCTAGCGTAATGTTAACCGCTCGGCCAAATCCCTGGTATTTCAATACCGGCAGCCCTTGATCGTGATACATCGCCAGTACGGCGTCTGCTTCTTTCAGGTATTTGGGTTGGAATAGCGTATCTGCGGGCAACGGGCCCACCAGATTCATCCCCTGCGCGCGCAGTTCATCCAGTGCAGGAATGATGATATTCAACTCCTCTCGTCCCATATGGCCGCCTTCGCCCGCATGGGGATTGAGTCCGCACACGTAAATGCACGGCCGGGCCAGCCCAAACTTCTGCTGTAGGTCGCGCTGCAAAATCGCAATCACCTCATGCAGACAGTCGCGGGTAATGGCACGGGAAACGTCAGCCAGCGGCAGGTGCGTGGTCGCCAGAGCCACGCGCAGTTCCCCGGTCGCCAGCATCATCACCACTTTTTCGCAGCTGCTGCGATCGGCAAAAAATTCGGTGTGTCCGCTAAAAGGCACACCGGCATCGTTGATGATGCCTTTATGCACGGGGCCGGTCACGAGCGCGGCAAATTCTCCACTCAGGCAACCATCACAGGCGCGCGCCAGCGTGTTGACTACGTACAGGCCGTTATCGACGTTAAGTTCACCGGGGGAAGCCTCTGCGGATAATGCAACTGGTAATATCGTCAGCGAACCTGCACGTTGCGCGCTTGCAGGAGCACCGGGTTGGTAGTCTCGCAGAGTTAGCGGCAGACTCAGCAGCGTTGCTCGACTGCGAAGCAACGCAGGGTCGGCGCACACCACAAGTTCTACCGGCCAGTCACGCTGGGCCAGTTGAATGATGAGATCCGGACCAATCCCTGCGGGTTCGCCGGGCGTGATGACGATACGAGACGTAGTTATGGTCATTGTGCTGAGCTGCTGTCGCTGTCGCTGCCGTTGACGATCTTCACATAAGCGGCTGCACGTTGTTCCTGCATCCAGGTTTGCGCCTCTTCAGAGAATTTACGGTTAAACAGCATGCGGTAAGCACGATCTTTCTGCGCTGCGTCGGTTTTGTCGACCTGACGTGTGTCTAACAGTTGAATCAAGTGCCAGCCGAAGGAGGAGTGGACCGGGGCGCTGATTTCCCCTTTGCGCAGTTTCATCAGCGCATCGCGGAATGACGGATCGTACATATCCGGCGCAGCCCATCCCAGATCGCCGCCCTGATTGGCTGAACCAGGATCTTGCGAAAGCTGTTTTGCCCGAGCCGCAAAATCGGTCGTTCCCTGTTTGATCTGCTGTGCTACTTCCTCCAGTTTTGCCTGTGCCTGACTGTCGTTCATCACGACAGACGGTTTCAACAGGATGTGGCGTGCATGCACTTCGGTAACGGAAACGGATTTATCGCCGCCACGAATATCGTTAACGCGCAAAATATGGAAACCCACGCCGGAACGAATCGGGCCGACTACCTGGCCTTTTTGGGCTTGCGTCAGGCGTTCAGCGAACAGGGATGGGATCTCCTGAAGTTTGCACCAGCCCATTTCGCCGCCTTTCAGCGCCTGTGAATCCGCCGAGCGTGCGATCGCCAGCTTGGCGAAGTCGGCTCCACCTTTCAGCTGTTGTACCAATGAGTTAGCCAGGTTTTCTGCATCGTCCAACTGCTGCTGAGACGGGTTTTCTCCCAGAGGGATCAGAATGTGGCTCAGGTTCAGTTCATCGTCTTCACCGGTCTGGTTAGCGATCTGCTTCGCCAGCGCGTCAATTTCCTGCGGCAGGACGGTGATGCGGCGACGCACTTCGTTATTACGGACTTCGGCAATGGTCATCTCTTTGCGAATCTGGTTGCTATAGGCGCTATAGGTCAGATTCTCATAAGCTAACTGACTTTTTAGCTGGTCGAGCGTCATGCGGTTTTGTGCCGCGATGTTGTTGATGACCTGATCAAACTGCGCATCACTAATTTGGATATTCATTTTTTTTGCCATTTGCAAAATGATGTTATCCATAATCAGACGATCGAGGATCTGGTGGCGCAACGTACTCTCATCCGGTAACTGTTGTCCCGCTTTCTGCGCATTCATCTTCACGGACTGTAAAAGCGTGCTGACATCACTTTCAAGCACGACGCTGTTGTCCACGACGGCGGCGACTTTATCAACAACCTGTGGCGTAGCAAAAGCTGCATTGGCGCTGAGGGCCAGCCCGAGGATAAGTGTTTTCCAGTTCTTCATACCTTTCCCGTTAGTTTCACCCGCAAGGCGGATTAAAAGTTGATGTGTTACCGTTCATTCCACGCGCGCATGACCGCATCAGAATGCGCGCTGATAAGGCAGAATACCTGAGCGCAGCATTTTTTGCGCACCCAGCGTTTCATTGCTGCTTAAACCCCGCAGCTCGATGTTGATCGAGAACTTGTTGTCATACTCACTGGACTGCCGATTGGTATTCCAGTCGGTAATTTTCCGCCCGTAGCCCATATTGACGGCCCAGCAGCAGGTGTTGTATTGAAGGCCGATACGCTGGTTGGCGGTTTGATTCGCTTTGGTGTCGTAGTAATACGCACCGACCACGGACCAACGGTCGGCAATCGGCCATGCTGCGGTGAACCCCACTTGCGAAATGCCTTGCTGATAGGCACGGCTTGCCAACAGATTCTGTACGGAGTTTTGAATATATTCCCTGCTGGCATAGCGGTAGTTCAACTGCACCAGTTTCTCGCTATCCTGGCGATATTCCAGCACCGCGTTGCCCTGAGAAATGCTCTCTAGGCGCGTGTCATATTGCAAACTGCCGCGTATGCCCCACAGATCGTTAATCTTCCAATAGCTGTCACCGGCCCACACCAGACTGCCGTTATCGTCGTTTTTATCCATTACCGCAGTGCTATCCCCGGTTCTGGGGCGATCGAAGTAATAGATTTGACCGACGGAAGCATTAAAACGTTCCACCAGATTTTGATCATAAACGCGGGTAGTCAAGCCGGTTGCAACCTGATTGGCCGACGCGATGCGATCCAGCCCGCTGTAACTGCGGTCGCGAAACAGGCCGGTGTAGTCGTTTTGCAGCAGCGTAGAGTCATAGGTGTAAATGCTGCTTTGATCGCGGTAAGGCACATACAGGTACTGTACGCGCGGTTCCAGCGTTTGGGTAAAGGCGTTGGACCAATCCATTTCGCGTTCAAATACCAGTTTGCCGTCAACTTTGTACTGCGGCAAAACGCGATTGACCGAATCCTTCAGCGCATCGCGCTTGATGTTGCTGATTTGCGCATTGGGATCGGCACGGAAGCGTTCCAGATTGGTTTGTTGATAATGGGTTGCCCTCAGCTTCGCTTCGGTGTTCAAGCTACCCCACCGGTTGGTCAATGGCAGACTGACCGTTGGTTCAGCATGAAAACGCGTCGCTTCGGGGCGGTTGTTGTTCATGTTGGTAAATTTTACCGCCTGCCCATAAAGATGCATATCGAACGGGCCGATATCCTCTCGGTAGTAGTTGAGGTCGAGTTGGGGCTCGGCGCGGTAAACATCATTATTGGTGTTAGCCGCCAGCAATTGGAACTGTTTATTGGATAACGTAGCGTCCCAATCCTGGTTAGCATAGCCGACGCTGAATTTTTGGTTCACGTAGCCGCTGGTCGTGGAGCCGTAAGAATAATCGAGGTCTTTGAAATAGTTGATTTCGCTGACCTTGGTGTAATCGCTGTTAAAGCGCCACACCTGATCCATGATACCGTCGTGCTGCCAGTGAAGAAGCCAGCGCGTATCTCTGTCGTCTTCATTGTCACGACGATAGGCTCTGTCATTCGGCAGCCAGTCCAACTGCACCGTACCGGTGCCTGGCGCGGCAAGATAACGGAATTCGTTTTGCAACTGTACGCCGCGCTTGGTCAGGACGTGCGGCGTAATGGTCGCATCCATGTTGGGTGCGATATTCCAGTAGTAGGGCGTGATCAGTTCAAAGCCGCTGCTGCCACTGTAGCGGGCGTTGGGAATCAAAAAGCCGGAGCGGCGTTTGTCACCCACGGGCAGTTGCAGGTAAGGGCTATAGAAGACCGGTACGTCGCCAATTTTGACGCGCGCATTCCAAATTTCAGCAAATTGCTCATCCCTGTCATGGATCACTTCCGAACCGACGACACTCCAGCTATCATCTCCCGGCAGGCAAGTAGTGAAGGAACCGTTTTCCAGAATGGTGTAGCGATTGTCACCGCGCATTTGCATTTTATCGGCATCGCCACGGCCCTGACGGTCAACCATTTGGTAATCGCCCTGAAACACGTCGGTATCTCGCGTATTCAGGTTAGACCAGGCTTTGGGGCCTTTCAGGATGACCAGGTTGTCATCATAATTGACATTGCCAGTGGCGGTGATGGTGCGTACCGGGGCGCCAGTACCGCTCTGGCGCAGTTCCACCTGATCGGCCTGCAAGAGACTGTTGCCTTGCTCAACGTTGACGTTACCCAGGAAACGGGAGTTATCCGGATAGTTGGCTTCACTTTTGTCCGCCTGAATATGTACCGGGAGCGTATTGGTCTCGCCAGTGACCAGCTGCCGTGTAAACGTAGGAACGCCAAGCCGGCAATGAGCGGCAAGATCGGCCAACGCGTGTTGGCTGTAGAGCGCCGACCCAATCAAGGTGGCCAGCAGAGTTGGAAAACATTTTTTCATACGCGGTATCGGTGTTCCGTCATCAAGGGCATCATGCCGGCAAACGGTCAGAGACTATATCACTGGCTTACGTTGCGCCCGTGTAAATTCCCCACTGTTTCTCTGCTCTGCCGTTAGGTGCAACGCTAAATGACGGGTATGATAAAGCAATTTTTGGCCGACGGCATGAGGATTTGAGGAAGTATATGCGCTATTGGGGCAAGTTGCTGGGCTTGATACTGGGTATTATGTCCGGCGGCGGCGTGTGGGGTGTGATTACGGGCGTACTGATGGGCCATATGGTTGATAGAGCCAAGGCTGCGCGTCGCCGTGATTATTTTTCCGCACAGTCTACCCGACAGTCGCTATTTTTTCTCACCACGTTTCAGGCCATGGGGCACCTGACCAAATCCAAAGGGCGCGTCACTGAAGCGGATATTCAGGCTGCCACCTTGATGATGGACCGGTTTGAGCTGTTCGGTGAGGCGCGTCTGGCAGCGCAGCAGGCCTTTCGTGAAGGGAAATCAAATGCGTTCCCGGTACGCACCAAATTGCGTAAGCTGCGCGATGCCTGCTTGGGCTGCTTCTATATGATCAGAATGTTTCTCGATATCCAGCTTCAGGTCGCGTTTAACGACGGTGCGCTGCATCCGAACGAACGGCGGTTATTGTACGTGTTTGCGGATGAGTTGGGCGTGACGCGTGAACAGTTCGAATTTTTCATGCGCAATATGGAAGGGCAGCAGCGCCAGTCTCAGCAACAGGGTCAATCGAAGCAACACCAATCAAGGCAGAATGGCAAATCATACCAGCGTCGCAATCAATCTTATGGTGGGCAGTCGTATGGCGGCCAATCGCAGGGCGGGCAGCGTCAGCAGCCGCCTTATATGCGGGGGCCAACGCTTGAGAGTGCCTGCCACACGCTGTGCGTGCGCACCAGCGATGATGCGGCGACGGTAAAACGCGCTTATCGTAAACTAATGAACGAGCACCATCCTGATAAACTGGCGGGTAAGGGGCTCTCTCCGCGCATGATGGACATGGCAAAACGCAAGGCGCAAGACATTCAGGCCGCCTATGAGTTTTTGAAAAGCAGTCACGCCGCCAAGTAACCCCTCTCCAGTTTTCCCGCGTTTTTCTTGACGATTACCTTAAAAATCAGAAATCAGGCTCACAACGAAAGTGCATCGGCGTACCAAACGCGGGGTGCGTGATAGCCGGTTCCTGTGCGTACAGCAGCAGACGCGGTGCCAAGGCTTTGGCTTCAGGGTGGGCGTAAAAACCATCACCGAGGATCGGGTGCCCAAGTGCGAGCAGGTGTACGCGCAATTGGTGTGAGCGCACGGTAATTGGCATCAGATTCACGCGTGTGGTGCCATCGGTCTCGCACGTCAGTACCTGATACTGGGTTTGCGCCGGTTTTCCCTGTTCAAAACAGACCTTCTGTTTTGGGCGATTGGGCCAGTCGTAAATCAGGGGCAGATCGATCAATCCTTCATCGTACTCCAGCCACCCCCATACCCGTGCGATATAGGATTTTTTGGGCTATCGTTCGCGAAATTGGCGTTTCAATTCTCTCTCGGCCGCTTTGGTCAACGCGACGGCAATCACACCGCTGGTGGCCATATCGAGGCGATGTACGGGTCGTGTATTCAATGAGTTGATGTAGCATCAAACGTAGTACTCGCGTTCGATTTAAGTACCGATGATCCTATCGTGCATTTCGGATGATTTTGAATATCCGAGCGTCTTGCGATTGAGCCGTTGCAATCGGTTACGCAGTGTCAGATGTGCACGCTCAATACGCTG
>NZ_JAHWCO010000452.1:0-14259 GCF_020054415.1 Candidatus Symbiopectobacterium sp.
ATGCAAACACGGATGGCTACAGGGCTTACAACGACGAACTTCCAAAAGTAAAACACATTGTTAGCAAGCTGTATACACAGCGTATTGAGCGTGCACATCTGACACTGCGTAACCGATTGTAACGGCTCAATCGCAAGACGCCCGGATATTCAAAATCATCCGAAATGCACGATAGGATCATCGGTACTTACATCGAACGTGAGTACTACGTTTTATGCTACATCAACTCATTGAATACACGAGCGAAACAACATGTTGGTTGGAGCGGACCATCCAAATGGTGAATTACCGTCTTATATCACTGGCGCTGACAGGCATATCGCCGATCAGTTTGACCGCCGACGTATCGTGTTAATCAGCCAGTTCGTGGAGTGGTTCGCCATCGCGCTGTTGGCGATACTGGCTTTTACCCAGCCGCCGGATGAGTTAACCATTCTTGGACTGGTGCTGCTCATCGCTATCGCCAAAACCCTGGAAGCACCGGCATTGCTTTCCATGCTGCCTGCGTTGGTGCCACCCAACATGCTGGCGCGCGCCATGGCGGCAAACTCGGCGGCGGGACAAGCCACCATGATGGTCGGCCCGGCGCTGGGCGGCCTGCTGTACGTAGCGGGCGCAGGCACGGTGTATCTCGCCGCCGCCCTGCTGTATCTGATCTCCATGTTGATGGTCAGCCTACTGCGCTATGTGCAAGAGCCAGTACGGCGCGTTCCGGCCAGTTTCGCCACACTGTTTGCTGGCGTGCGCTTTATCCGTGCCCGACCTGATGTGTTGGGCGTTATTTCTCTCGATCTGTTTGCCGTATTGCTGGGCGGGGCGACAGCGCTGTTGCCCATCTTTGCCAAGGATATCCTGCACACGGGCCCATGGGGACTGTGGCTGCTGCGCGGCGCGCCCGCCGTTGGAGCGCTGCTGATGGGCTTTTGGCTCACCCGGCATGCGATGGAGCGTAACGTAGGCAAGATTATGTTCGCCTCCGCGGCCGGTTTTGGTGTCGCGACGCTGGTGTTTGCGCTGTCCACTCAACTGTGGCTGTCTGTCGTTACTGGCGCTGTTTGCCCTCTGGGCATTTGATATGGTGAGCATGGTTATTCGCGTCTCGCTGGTGCAGCTTGATACCCCAGGCGACATGCGCGGTCGCGTGAGTGCGGTCAATTCCATTTTTATTAATACGTCGAATCAAATGGGTGAGTTTGAATCCGGTCTATTGGCAGCGTGGTTAGGTGCGGTGCCCGCAGCGGCGCCCGGCGGCATTGGTACGCTGTTAGTGGTGGCACTGTGGATGAAATGGTTCCCGTCACTGCGCCAACGTCAGCGGTTGCATAATGAACCCGCGCAGGAGGCCAGTGCAGCCTAGCGGCATTCAGCACACCACCTCTCGCAAGCAGTGAAGAGGTGGTGTGTTGATGATAAGTCACATCAGACGGGCAAAACCGTCACGGATTTCCTGCTGGGGAAATTCCTGCCCGATAAAGACCATGATGCAGCCGCGCTTTTCTTCCGGCAGCCACTCTCTGTCCCAGTTCGCGCTATACAGACGCTGCACACCCTGAAACAGCAGGCGACGATCGTCACCGTTGATGGCCAGTATGCCTTTGTAACGCAGCAGGTTATCGGCATATTTGAGCAAGAAACCTTCCATCACGTCGGAAACCGCTGCAAAATCCACCGCGTGATCCAGTTCCACCACAATAGACTCCACGTTGTTCTGCTGCGGTGCCACGAAACGGAACATCGGCGCTTTTACCGCCAGCTTGTCGTTAAGCATAAAGCCATCGACGTTGAACAACAGGCCGAGATCGATCTCGCCGTTGACCACAGTGTAAATCGGCGCGCGCGCGTTGATGCGCTGCATACGCTGAATCAGTGCATCATCCTGGCCTGCCACATCGGTTTTGGTCAGCAAGATGCGATCGGCGTAACCAATTTGCGATTGGGCGATGGTGAACTGATCGAGCTGTTGCTGCGCATGCACCGCATCCACCAGAGTGATGATGCCATCCAGCATAAAGCGTTCGCAAATCAGCTCATTGGAGAAGAAGGTTTTGGTGATCGGGCCGGGATCGGCCATGCCAGTACACTCAATCACTACGTGATCGAAATCCAGTTCGCCTTTATCGATACCATCCACCAGATCGAGCAGCGCATCCGCCAACTCATTGGCGCGGGTGCAGCAGATACAACCGTTGCTGAGTGTGGTAATGGTGCTGGCACGTTCGCCAATCAGCGCATCATCAATCGGCACTTCGCCGAACTCATTCTCAATAACGGCAATTTTATAACCATGGTCGGCATTGAGAATATGCCGGAGTAGGGTGGTTTTGCCTGCCCCAAGAAACCCGGACAGAATGGTGACATGAATCGGCTGCGTCATCGCGGCTCCTGATAATAACGCGTTTTCTTCCTGTATTGGGCGAGGTTAACAGCAGCGCATGCCGCCCTTGCCATCGCCGCCGTAGCGAGCCTGTTGCCGCTCACGGAAGAACTCTTCGTAGGTCATCGGTGGTTGATCGGGATGGTTGGTTTGCATGTGCTGAACATAGGTTTCATAGTCCGGAATCCCAATCAGCATGCGTGCAGCCTGCCCCAGATACTTTCCCGCTTTGCCAAGGTTGCCAAACATAGCTGGTCTCCTAAAAAAACCACCCCGTATATATCTTATACGAGGTATGGCGACTCGTCATCTTTACCACCGCACTCTGCGGCGGTAAAGATACGGGTATTCGTGTATCAGTGACCGTTAGAGATCTTCACGCCGTCTGCCGGAACCGGTACATAATCAGTTTCGCCATCGGTACGCTTATCTTCCTGACGCGCTTCAATCGCCACTTTCACACCGTAGGCAATGATGCTGTACACCACGAACAGGAACAGGATACTCAGGCCCGCGTTAGTGTAGTTATTGATCACGATGTGGTTCATGTTTGCAATCTGCTGTGCACTCAGATCAGCACCGCCCTCGGCAATCTTCTGTTTAAACATGTTAGCCATGTAGAAAAAGCCTTCCAACTGCGGGTTGTCGCTGAACAGTTTCAGGCCCAGCGCCCAGGTGGTGCAGATCAGCAACCACACAGCAGGCACCACGGTGACCCAAATGTACTGCGCGCGTTTCATCTTGGTCAGGACTACCGTACCCAGCACCAGCGCCACAGCGGCCAGCATCTGGTTGGAGATACCGAACAGCGGCCACAGGCTCTTCACGCCGCCCAACGGGTCGACCACGCCTTGATACAACAGGTAGCCCCACAGACCGACGCAGCCCGCCGTACCGATAATACTTGCTACCAGTGAATCGGTTTTCTTCAGGAACGGAACGAAGTTACCCAACAGGTCTTGCAGCATGAAGCGACCAGAACGGGTGCCTGCGTCCAGTGCCGTCAGGATAAACAGCGCTTCGAACAGGATACCGAAGTGATACCAGAATCCCATGTCGGCACCAGGAATAATCTGGTGGAACACGTGCGCAATACCGACTGCCAGCGTCGGTGCACCGCCTGCGCGGTTCAGCACGGAAGGTTCACCAATATCTTTCGCCGTTTGCATGATCTGCTCAGGGGAGATAACGAAGCCCCAGGAGCTAACGGTCGCAGCAGCGTGCGCAGAGACTTCTTGCAGCTGCGCCATGATCATCGGCGCATCCGACGTACCCAACTGGTGCAGGTTAGGCATGGTGATGCCCAACGCCGCTGGCGGGGTGTTCATGGCAAAGTAGAGGCCAGGTTCAATGATGGACGCTGCCACCAGTGCCATGACCGCTACGAAGGATTCCATCAGCATTGCGCCGTAACCGATAAAGCGCGCGTCGTTTTCATTCGACAGCAGTTTCGGGGTAGTACCGGAAGCAATCAGGGCATGGAAACCAGACACGGCACCACACGCGATGGTGATAAACAGGAACGGGAACAGGGTACCTTTCCATACCGGACCAGTGCCGTCAACGAACTGCGTCACCGCAGGCATTTTCAGATCCGGGTTCAGGATCACGATACCGATCGCCAGACCAACGATAACGCCGATTTTCAGGAACGTTGCTAGGTAGTCGCGCGGTGCCAGAATCAACCATACCGGCAGCAGAGCGGATACAAAGGCATAGCCAATCAGCGTAAAGGTAATGGTAGTGTCTTTAAAGGTCAGCGCAGGGCCCCAGTACGGGTCGTGAGCCACTACGCCACCAAGCCAGATAGCCATGACCAGCAGCACTATACCGATAACAGACACTTCCGCTACGCGGCCTGGGCGCAGGTAACGCATGTAGATACCCATAAACAGCGCGATCGGCACCGTAGAACATACGGTGAACACGCCCCACGGGCTTTCTGCCAACGCTTTCACCACGATCAACGCCAACACCGCCAGGATGATGATCATGATAAGGAAACAGCCGAACAGCGCGATAGTGCCCGGAACTGGACCCAGCTCTTTCTTGACGATTTCACCCAGTGACGCACCGTTACGCCGCGTGGAGAGGAACAGCACCATGAAGTCCTGCACGGCACCGGCCAGTACCACACCTGCCAGCAGCCACAGCGTGCCCGGCAGGTAACCCACTTGCGCCGCCAATACCGGCCCTACCAGCGGGCCTGCGCCTGCGATTGCTGCAAAGTGGTGACCGAACAGAACGTTGCGGTTGGTGGGCACATAGTTCAGGCCATCGTTGTTAACCACCGCAGGCGTTGCGCGGGTCGGGTCCAACTGCATGACTTTCTGTGCGATATAGAGACTGTAGTAGCGATAGGCCACCAGATAGACGGATACGGAAGCGACGATAATCCACAGTGCGCTCACGTGTTCGCCACGGCGCAGCGCAACCACGCCAAGGCAAGATGCCCCGATGACGGCAAGCATCATCCAGGGAATGTGTTTGAGTATGGTACTGCTTTTCATAAGACATCCTTCAGGAAAATTAAGTCTTAATGGTCTGTTTTTTAATCTTTATCGAACAATATCGAGCATCCACCACGCCGTTGGCGTCCATGTTGGACAAGGCAGGAATCGTTGACTGTGTGGGGTGTGGTGATGGCGCGACGATACGGGAATGCGAGTGAGCGCGCAGAACCAATTTGTATCGACGGTGGCATAGCGCATTAAGCGGTTAGAATTACACGCTAAGCGGTTAGAATTACACGCTAAGCGGTTGGGAAACATGCAGCATCAGACACGCATCGGTACTCAATGCACGGGCGGCAACGCTTTTACCTGCAATGCACGAATGTCGATCGTGCGGCGATACTCCTTGAGCAGCGTAGTGCTACCAATGCCCAGCGTGGCAAATCTCGTTTTTTGTCTGAACACGAGGGAAAAATTGTCCTGCCATATCGAGAACCACAGACATTGCTACTTTTCTGCAATGTTACGATCATCCCTCCGATATAGGATTGCAGAAAAGCGGCATAACAACAGGGTGTGATGAGGTTTCGTTAATATGCACTACGCGCCCGCGCCAGCAAAGCAAGACGTCCACCAAACACATTGAACAGCAGCACAACCATGATCAGAAGCGCGCCAGCCACCTGAAGCAGGGTCATGTGTTCTTCAAGAAACAGCGCAGCGCTCAGCATGCCAAACACTGGTACCAACAGCGTCAACGGGGCGACGCGCCAGGTTTCATGACGCCCGAGCAGACTGCTCCAGATACCAAATCCCATGATGGTGGCAACAAACGCCAGATAGCCCAGCGCCAACACCGTCGTCATATGCACGTTGGTCAGGCTGGCAACTATTACCTCCTAGCCGTCAAGCATCAAGGAGCTGAGAAAGAACGGCCCAATCGGCACCAACGCACTCCACACCACCAGCGACATCACATTCAACCCCGCACCGTGGCGGCTCATGATGACTTTGTTGCTGGTATTACCAAATGCCCAAGAGAGTGCGCCGCCTAACGTCGGCATCATCGTGAGCAGCGTAGCAATGGCAATGCCAAGGAAATGGTTCCAACGCAGTGCTTCACCCAGCAGCAGTGCCCCCAGCAACAGGGTGAAAAAGCACTGCGCTTGCAGCACCAGCGAGGCGATGCCTGCTGGCATACCGAGTTTTATCGCCAGAAACAGAAAGGCAAACTTGCCGAAACTGATGGTCATGCCATAGGCGACCAGCCAGCGCAGCGGCAAACGCGGGAGCGGCACAAAAAAGACGGCAGGCAGCGCCACCAGTGTAAAACGCATCCCCGCCAGCAAAAACGGTGGCATTCCCTGCAACCCGACTTTGATAACCACAAAATTAACGCCCCAGGCAACCACCACGCACAGCGCCAACAGCCAATCTTTTACCGACATTTCATTCCCCAGCGGATGAGCGACCGCTTCGCTCGTGCTCTTTCATCATCCTAAAATGAAACATCGCTCACAAAAACACAAGTAAGCGAATCTTATGGCTACAGCGCCTTGCACTTGGCTGAGTGGGGTATTATCAACGTGTTAGCAAAGGTCTTTCGCCTGCGTGAGGATAAAAAAAGAGAACAGAGTGGCCTACAATAGGGAACGGTTTCCGGTTGGCGGCCGGGTTTTTGGTCGTCGCTAACGCTGCGCAAGGCACGGCGTCCATTCCTCGGAGGAAGATTTCTGTATGAATATTGTTCTGTCAGGAAAAACGGCGTTGGTCACCGCGTCCAGCGGCGGCATTGGGTATGCAATTGCGGCAGGACTGGTGGAAAGCCATGCCGAGGTGATCGTGGATGGCCGCAGCAGTTCGTCGGTTGATGCGGCGATGTCCCGTTTGCAACAGCAGTTCCCGCAGGCCCGTCTTCGCGGTGCCGTGGCCGATCTTGGCAGTGCCGAAGGGGTAACAGCGCTGCTGGATCGAGTGCCGTTCGTGGATATTCTGGTGAATAACGCCGGTACTTACGGTCCGCGTGATTTCTGTGACACCGACGATGCGGTGTGGGAAGACTACTGGCAAACCAACGTGATGTCGGGCGTTCGTCTGTCACGCGCTTTTCTGCCAGGCATGGTGGCGAAACAGTAGGGGCGGGTGGTGTTTATCTCCTCAGAATCCGCACACAACATTCCTGCAGACATGATCCACTACGGCGTATCGAAAGCGGCGCAGTTGGCGCTGGCGCGCGGATTGGCAAAAAGGGTTGCGGGCTCTGGCGTAACGGTGAACAGTGTGCTTCCGGGCCCTACGATTTCCGACGGCTTCGCCAGCATGATGCAAGATGAAGTGGCACGCACCGGCAAATCCTTTGAGGTACTGGCGCGGGAATTCATGATGGCGCACCGCCCCAGTTCGGTCATTCAGCGTGCTGCCAGCGTGGAAGAGGTCGCCAATATGGTAGTCTATATATGTTCGCAGCAAGCGTCTGCCACCTCAGGCGCGGCGCTACGCGTTGATGGCGGAGTGGTCGACGATATTCTTTAACGAATAGAACGCGTTCTTCACATAAAAAAAACGCGGGCTGCTTTTGCCCGCGTTTTTCATCTCAAGAGAACTCACCGTGAACCTGCTTCATCCCTGTCGACGGTAAAGCAGGCAATCACTTGATCGCCATAGGCTTTCAACGTCGGCTGGAACTGGACGCAGGTATCAAAACGATGCTGGCAGCGCGCGTTAAACGCACAGCCCGGCGGCGGATTGAGCGGGCTGGGCAGTTCCCCAATCAGCTTGATACGCTCACGGCGCAGCTCCGGATTCAGACGCGGCGTCGCTGACAGCAGCGCTTGGGTGTAAGGGTGGCGCGGGTTGCTGAAAACCGCCTCCTTGCTGCCCTTTTCCACGCAGCGGCCCAGGTACATCACCATAACCTCATCGGCAATATGCTCAACCACCGACAGGTCATGGGAAATGAACACGTAGGACAAACCCAGCTCTTGTTGCAGGTCCATCATCAGGTTCAGCACCTGTGCACGCACCGACACGTCCAGCGCCGACACCGGCTCATCGGCAATCACCACGTCAGGGTCTAGCATCAGACAGCGCGCAATGGCGATACGCTGACGCTGGCCGCCGGAGAACATATGCGGATAGCGGTCGTAATGCTCGGTTTTCAGGCCGACTTTCGCCATCATCGACAGCGCTTTTTCACGGCGTTCCGCCTTGGACAGATCGGTGTTGATCACCAGCGGTTCTTCCAAGATCTGCCCGACTTTCTTGCGCGGGTTAAGCGATCCGTACGGGTTCTGGAACACGATCTGGATCTTCTGGCGACGCAACTTCTGCGCGGCGGGATCCGGTTTCAGCAGATCCTGCCCCTGATAGTAAAGCTCACCCTCGGACGGGGTTTCGATCATGGTCAGCAAGCGGCCAAGGGTCGATTTACCGCAACCCGATTCCCCCACCACCGCCAGCGTTTTGCCGCGCTGCAGGGTGAAGGAGACGCCGTCCAGCGCTTTCACCGCACGCTCGGGGGCAAAGAACCTTTTTTTCACCGGGTAGTGTTTCTTTAAATCAATCGCCTGCAACAGGTAATGCTGCCCGGCGGCATTCATGCTCTGGCTCATGTGACGTGCCTCCCCTCATCATCGAGCGGTGTATGACATTTCACCTGACGGCCCGGGATATCACGCAACTCGGGCTCTGCTTCGCGGCACCGCGCACTGGCGTAGGGACAGCGAGGATTAAGCAAGCAGCCCAACGGTCGGTCATATTTGCCCGGCACCACGCCCGGCAGCGAGGCCAGACGCGCTTTATCGACCGCAAACTCGGGCAACGCACGCAGCAACGCCTGAGTATACGGGTGGCGCGGCGCATGGAAGATATCCGCCGCTTTACCGGATTCCACCACCTGACCGGCATACATCACGAAGATGTGGTGCGCCGCTTCTGACACCAACGCCAAATCGTGGGTGATCAGGATCAGCGCCATATTTTCCCGCTGCTGCAATTCCAGCAGCAGTTCGATGATCTGTGCCTGAATGGTCACGTCCAGTGCTGTAGTCGGTTCATCGGCGATCAGCAGCTTGGGCCGACAGGCAATCGCCATCGCGATCATCACGCGCTGGCTCATCCCGCCTGACAGTTGGCGCGGATACACGTCTAACCGCGACGCTGGATCGGGGATTCCCACCTGCGTCAGCAGATCAATAGCACGCTGATAGCGCGTTTTGCGATTACCGCCCTGATGCACCTTGATGGCTTCCATAATCTGGTAGCCTACGGTGTAGCAGGGATTAAGGCTGGTCATCGGGTCCTGAAAGATCATCGCCACTTCGGAGCCGACCAACTGACGCCGTTCTTTTTCCGAAATGCTTTTCAGATCGCGCTGGTTGAATTCCAGCCTGTCTGCCATCACCTTGCCGGGGAAGTCAATCAACCCCATGATAGCCAGCGAACTGACCGATTTACCGGAGCCGGATTCACCGACAATGCCGACCACCTGCCCTTGTTCTACTTGGTAACTGATACGGTCAACGGCGCGGAACGGGTTATTCCCTTCGCCAAAATGCACCGACAGTTTTTCTACATTGAGTAATGCCATCTCTTCCCCCGGATCACTGCTTGAGTTTGGGGTCGAGAGCGTCACGCAAGCCGTCCCCCATCAAGTTAAACGCCAACACCGCGAGCAGGATCGAAAGGCCAGGGAAGGTCACGACCCACCAAGTACTTTGCGCAAACTGCAACACGTCGGCCAGCATGGTGCCCCACTCAGGCGTTGGCGGCTGTGCACCCATGCTGAGGAAACCCAATGCGGCCATGTCGAGGATGGCGTTGGAGAAGCCCAATGACGCCTGCACGATGAGCGGTGCCAGACAGTTGGGGAAGATATTGATGAACATTTGGCGCATCGCGCCAGCCCCCGCCACGCGGGAAGCGGTAACGTAATCGCGGTTGACCTCAACCAGCACCGCCGCACGCGTCAGACGCACATAGTGCGGCAGCGCCACGAAGGTCAGCGCCAGCGACGCATTGACGATGGACGGTCCGAACACCGCCACCAGCACCAACGCCAGCAGCAGGCTGGGCAGTGCCAGCATGATATCCACTACGCGCATGATGATGGTGTCCACCATGCCGCCAAAGTAGCCCGACAGCAAACCGAGAACCACGCCCATAATCAGTGACAGCACCACCACCAGACAGCCGACCAGCAGCGACAGGCGTGCGCCGTACATCAGGCGCGAAAGAATATCGCGGCCCACATCGTCGGTGCCAAGCAGAAACTGCCAGCTACCGTCTTCCTGCCATACCGGCGGACGCAGTAGCGCATCGCGGAACTGCTCGGCGGGGGAATGCGGTGCCAGCACGTTGGCGCCAATGGCGATAATCAACATCAGTGTGACGTACAGCAGGCCCACTACCGCGCCTTTGTTACGTTTAAAGTAATGCCAGAATTCCTGTAACGGGGTCATCGGCACGGGCGCATTATCAACAGCCGGTTCAGTGACTTGAGTCATCTTCGCCTCTCCCCTTATTTCTTGTGTCGAATGCGCGGATTCACCACGCTGTACAACAGATCGACCAGCAGGTTGACCAGGATGATCATGGTCGCCACCAGCAGTACGCCCCCCTGCACCACCGGATAGTCGCGGCGTTGCAGCGCATCAATCAACCAGCGTCCCAGTCCCGGCCAGGAGAAGATGGTTTCGGTCAGAATCGCTCCTGCCAACATCGTCCCTACCTGAAGACCGATCACGGTGACCACTGGCAACATGGCGTTGCGCAGCGCATGCACCACGATGACACGCAGGCGACTCAGCCCTTTGGCGCGCGCGGTACGGATATAATCCTCACCAAGTACTTCCAGCATGGCGGAGCGGGTCATCCGCACGATCACCGCCAGCGGGATCGTGCCCAGCACCACGGCGGGCAAAATCATGTGCATCACTGCATCGATAAAGTCGCCCGGCTCACCGAAGAACAGGGTATCGATCAGCATAAAGCCGGTCAGTGGCAGACTGTCGTCGAGAAACACCGTATCGCTGATACGGCCCGAGACCGGCGTCAGATTCAGGTTGACCGACACCAGCATGATCAACATCATGCCCCACCAGAAAATCGGCATGGAGTAACCGGTCAGCGCCAGACTGACAGACGTGTGATCGAAAATGGAACCGCGTTTAACCGCCGCCAGCACGCCAACCGGAATACCGACAACCACGGCAAACAGCATCGCGCAGACACCCAGTTCCAGGGTGGCCTTGAAGCGCGGCACAAACTCATCCCACACCGGGATGCGGCTCTTGAGGGAAATACCCAGATCGCCGTGCAGCACACCGTTGATATAGGTGACATATTGCTGCCATAGCGGCTTATCAAGCCCCAGCTCAGCCAGCAGCTGCGCGTGGCGCTCAGGAGAAAGGCCGCGTTCGCCGGCCATAATCATCACCGGGTCGCTGGGGATCATGTGCACAAAGGCAAACGTCAGTAGGGTAATGCCAATAAACGTTGGGATAACCAGCCCCAAACGCCGGAGTATGAACTGAAACATATCCCGAACTCTCTGTATATAAGTGCCTGACGGCTCATAGGCTGAAAGGCTTATCAATGCTCACAGCTAGATTTTTACGGGCACCAAAGCCCTGCCCCAAACGCACCAACAGTACGTTCGGGGCAGGGCTAGGGTTGCCCATGAAATGGCAGGCTGAATTAATCCAAGGTCACGTTATTGAAGCTGTGTACTCCACGTGGCTCGATCACATAACCTTTCACGTTCTTACGGATAGGTTCATAGACCGTGGAGTGAGCAACAATCAGAGCAGGATCCTGATCGTGCATCACAACCTGTGACTGTTTGTACAGATCAATACGTTTCCGGTGATCGGACGTTTCGCGCGCAGGCTGAATCAAGTCTTCAAACGGCTTGTAGCACCACTTGGAGTAGTTAGAGCCTTTTTCTGCCGCGTCACAGCTGAACAGGGTCGCGAAGAAGTTATCCGGATCCCCGTTATCGCCGGTCCATCCCATCAACACCGTCTGATGTTCACCCGCTTTGGCGCGTTTCAGATACTCGCCCCACTCGTAGGTGACAATCTTGGCTTTCACGCCAACTTTGGCCCAGTCAGACTGGATCATTTCCGCCATACGGCGTGCGTTCGGGTTATACGGACGTTGCACGGGCATCGCCCACAGATCCACGGTGAAACCATCAGCCATACCCGCTTCTTTCAGCAAGGCTTTGGCTTTTTCCGGATCGTAGGAGTAATCCTTCACGTCGTCGTTAAAGCCCCACATGGTCGGTGGGATCAGGTTCTTGGCAGCCTGGCCCGCGCCCTGATACACCGCGTCAATGATGGCGCCTTTGTTTACCGCATAAGTCAATGCCTGACGCACTTTGAGGTTATCCAGTGGTTTTTTCTGCACGTTGAAAGAGAGGTAACCCACGTTCAAGCCGGGTTTTTCCAGCAGCGTGATGTTTTTGTCTTCTTTCATACGGAACAGATCGGCCGGGTTAGGATACGGCATGATCTGGCACTCATCTTTTTGCAGCTTGGCATAGCGCACAGACGCATCCGGCGTGATGGAGAACACCAGGCGATCGATGCCCGGTTTTTTGCCCCAGAAGCCATCAAACGCTTTGTAGAGAATACGGGAGTCTTTCTGGTACTGCCGCAACTGGAACGGGCCGGTACCGATCGGTTTCAGGTCGATCTTCTCCGGGGTGCCCGCTTTAAGCATGTTGGCGCCGTACTCTGCGGACATAATCGACGCAAAGTCCATCGCAAGGTCGGCCAAGAACGGCGCTTCCGGACGGGTCAGCACGAAACGAACAGTATAGTCGTCCACTTTTTCGATTTTGCTGATCAGCTCCGGCATGCCCATGCCTTGGTAGTATTCGTAGCTGCCGCCAGACACTTTATGATACGGATGGTTCGGATCCTGCTGACGCAGGAAGGAGAACAGCACGTCTTCCGCATTGAATTCACGCGTCGGCTTAAACTCTTTGCCGTCTTGCCACTTCACGCCTTTGCGCAGATGGAAAGTATAGGTTTTGCCATCTTCGCTGATGTCCCATTTTTCTGCCAGGCCCGGTTCAATTTCGGTAGTACCGCTTTTGAATTCAACCAAACGGTTATAAATAG
This sequence comes from Candidatus Symbiopectobacterium sp., assembly GCF_020054415.1. Taxonomy (NCBI): domain Bacteria; kingdom Pseudomonadati; phylum Pseudomonadota; class Gammaproteobacteria; order Enterobacterales; family Enterobacteriaceae; genus Symbiopectobacterium; species Candidatus Symbiopectobacterium sp. The sequence goes on from NZ_JAHWCO010000452.1 coordinate 12,957, forward strand.
GAATTGAGCTGGCATCAAAGGTGGTGCCGGACGTAAACAGTTGCGGGTTAAAACCTTCAGGAGAACCTTCGGAGCAATAGACCAAGGTTTTTGCCTGGAGACCGGCTGTCACAGACATGGCTAGCAAGCCGTGTCCGATTTTGAGCACCCTTGATTTTGCCAAGGATTTTTCCATTACGTGTACTCCATTGTGGATGTTGTGTGTTGATGAAAGTCAGACCAGGATATTTTTACTCGCCGCCGACAAGAGGCCGTTCTCATCAGCATAGACGCAGCGCGTCATGTGGTGGCTGTGGTCTGTACTTTTTTGCCCGAAGGCTATACCCGTCATCCTTCAAGCTGCAGGTGCATTTGCTACGCTCGTTCACCCGAATCACTTACTTGAGTAAGCTCATCGGGATTCACTCTCTTGTCGCCTTCCTGCAACTCAAATGATTTTGGATATAAAATTCACTTAATAAGGAGGGAGACGAGGCAGTATATGAGAGTGGCCTGCGGATAGGTTTGCGAACCCGGCATCAGCCTGACAATCCGTTGTCCTCCCTTCCAACCCCGTCAATGTGGCAACAGATCACCCTAACGTCAATATAATGGGTGTGGATTTACAAAATCGCCACATCTTCGGCAATAGCATACAATCTGAAAAGTTATAAAAAAAATTAAACAAAATCACAAAAAACAATCAAAAAACCAGATAATAACCTTTAAATTTTTGTCAAAACAGAAATTATCACCATAAAAAAAATATGAAACATATTATGTCAAATGATGAATCAATGAGCAACAACGCTTGTTAAAAACGTTAATGTCATGTAAAAATTCCGAAAGAACATAAGAATTAGTGATAACCATCAAAGACATCATTAGCCTGGCGCTAACTAGTTACGCTACATGAAAAAACTTCTCGCGACGGATCGTGGATAAGTATCAGCAAACGAGCGCCAAACAACGCCCAAATAACCCTACAAAAATTAGTTTTTTAAAATTTTAAATCGCCTTGTTTAATTATATTATTGATATACCCGCGATCATTGAAGATGCTTGATTTTACGCTGTAAGAAGATCATGATCACCCACTATGAAGATATTTATTACCGACAAGCAAAAAGCCGAACTCGAACACCTTCATGACACCAGTCGTGATAAGCGTGTTTGTGATCGCCATCAAAGCCGTCCTGCTGGCCTCCGAAGGCTGGAGCTCTGCGATGATTGCGCAAGCTCTGCGTCTGCACGAAACGACGGTAAACCAACATATCAACGATTACGTCAACACTCGCAAACTTAAACCTGAAAACGGTGGGTC
>NZ_JAHWCO010000671.1:0-12218 GCF_020054415.1 Candidatus Symbiopectobacterium sp.
AATCCAGGCGGCATCACAGAAATGGACGATGCCCTTACAGGACTGGCGTATGGCAATGAGTCGCTTTATTATCGAGTTCGGTGACCGCCTTGACGGTCACTTCTGAGGAAAGGCATTTACACAAAATCTTAAACAGGCTCTTATGCTGAGTATTTTTAAACCCGCTCAGCACCAGCCCAGGGTGAGCGACGATCAGGTCGATCCTCTATACCGTCGTCTGCGCTGGCAGATTTTTTTTGGGATCTTTTTCGGTTATGCCGCTTACTATCTGGTAAGAAAAAACTTCGCATTAGCCATGCCGTACCTGATTGAACAGGGGTTCTCTCGCGGTGACCTTGGCTTTGCGTTATCAGTGATTTCTATCGCCTATGGTTTTTCCAAATTTATCATGGGCTCCATCTCCGACCGTTCCAACCCGCGCGTATTCTTGCCCGCAGGGTTGATTCTGGCGGCGGCAGTGATGCTGTTTATGGGCTTTGTGCCTTGGGCAACATCAAGCATCGCTATCATGTTTGTACTGCTGTTCCTGTGTGGCTGGTTCCAGGGCATGGGGTGGCCGCCGTGCGGGCGCACCATGGTGCACTGGTGGTCGCAGAAAGAACGCGGCGGTATTGTTTCTGTCTGGAACTGCGCCCACAACTTGGGTGGCGGGATCCCACCGCTGCTGTTCCTGCTGGGGATGGCCTGGTTCCATGACTGGAGAGCAGCGCTCTACATGCCGGCGTTTGGCGCGATCCTGATTGCGGTGTTCGCTTTCGTGATGATGCGCGACACCCCGCAATCCTGCGGTCTGCCGCCGATTGAAGAGTACAAAAATGACTACCCGGTGGACTACACCGAAACCTCAAAGAAGGAACTGACGGCAAAAGAGATCTTCACGCAGTATGTGTTCCCGAACAAGCTGCTGTGGCATATCGCGATTGCCAACGTGTTTGTCTACCTGCTGCGCTACGGTATTCTCGACTGGTCACCGACCTACCTGAAAAAAGTGAAACACTTCGCGCTGGATAAATCCTCCTAGGCTTACTTCCTGTACGAATATGCGGGGATCCTTGGCACGTTGCTGTGCGGTTGGATGTCTGACAAGGTGTTCAAGGGCAATCGTGGTGCTACCGGGGTGTTCTTTATGACGCTGGTCACCATCGCCACCGTGGTTTACTGGCTGAACCCTGCGGGCAATCCGGGCATCGATGTGGCCTGCATGATTGTTATCGGTTTCCTGATCTACGGCCCTGTCATGCTGATCGGCCTGCACGCGCTGGAACTGGCACCGAAAAAAGCGGCGGGTACAGCGGCAGGCTTTACCGGACTGTTCGGTTACCTCGGCGGCTCCGTTGCAGCCAGCGCCATCGTCGGCTACACAGTTGACTTCTTCGGTTGGGACGGCGGCTTTATGGTGATGGTCGGCGGCAGCGTCATGGCGGTAGTACTGCTGTTTATCACCATGATCAATGAGAAGAAACATAAGGCGGAAATGGAGAAACGCGCCTAATCGCAAGCTCCTTCTGTCTGCTGGCGGCCTTGGCTACCAGCAACATCCTCACACCGCAGAGAGAAACAGACGACGCAACGCGTGCGCTACCGCATCGTCCACATTGCTGCCAATGACTTCCAGTTGCGGCAGTAAATCTTTCAGGCGCTGATGCGCGTTGCGCATAATGCATCCTTTACCGGCCATCGACAGCATTTCAAAATCGTTCATGCCATCGCCAAACGCAATGCACGACGTCAGGGTATGCCCCATCAGTTTGGCGACTTGCTCCAACGCATGGCCTTTGGATACGCCGCCCGCCATCACTTCCAGACAGCTCAGCGTGGAAAAGCTCACGTTAACCCGATCGCCCCAGCGTGCATTGATCGCCTCTTCCAACGGCAGCAGCTTCTCATGGCTGTCACAGGTGAAGAACACTTTACTCACACCATCAGTGCCGAGCAGGCCCGGTTCAAACAGTTTGTATTTGAATACTGGCTCCTGAAAAAAGCGTTCCTCTTCCGGACGAGAGCGGCTCATAAACCATTCATCGTCACGGTAGACGTGCGTCAGCATCTCCGGGTTGCGGTACACCATGCCGTAGAGGTCGTGTGCAATATCCTGATCCAGATTGTGACTGAAGATCAGTTCACCCTGGGTATTGTGCACGCGCGCGCCGTTAGAGGTGATCATAAAGGCGCTGATGCCCAGCCCGTCACGAATCTGCGCTACATCCAGATGATGCCGCCCGGTGGCAAACAAAAAGTGGATGCCCTGTGCGGTCAGCAGTTTCAGGGTCTCTTTGGCGAATGGAGACAGCGTGTGGTCTGGCGACAGCAGCGTGCCATCTAAATCGGAAGCAACGATGTGATACATAACAGTGAACTCTCACCTCTAAGGGGAATGGCGCGGCGTTGGCCGCAACATTTACGGATATTGTGCAACATGGTTGAGAATATGGGTAAACACCTGCGCCCGAATCCCATCTTCTTCGAATAACAGTTCATGGCGGGCACCCGCAATCACCACCGGAGTACCACCAACACAGGGGTGTCCGGCTTCAGCCAACGCCTGACAAAACGCATCCTGACTGTGATTATCCACCACGATATCCTCCTGTGCCTGAAGCAGCAGCAAGGGGGTGGTAATGTGCGCAGCCAATGCCATCAGTTCACGCCCGGCAGCCATCGATTCCCGCATCCAGTGATAGGTCGGGCCGCCAACGCGCAGGCCGGGTTCATCGGCATAGGCACGCACGCTGCGACGGTAACGCTCACGGCTGTGCGTTAGCACGTTGATCAAATAGGGCAGCGGACGCCATTGCCCAGTGCCGATAGCATAATAATCGCGAATGCGCGGGTGCAGTTCCGCCCAGGCAACAATGCGTGAAGCCAGCCAGCCTGGCATCGGCAATTTAATGCCACACATGGGCGCACACAGCGCCACGGCATCGAATGCATCCGGCCGACGTGCCAAAAAATGCCCTAGGATCGCACCGCCCATTGAGTGGGCGAGCGCAAAGCAGCGCTGGTAGCGAAAGGGCTCGGCCGTTTTCACCGCATCCACATGGTGCAACCAGAATTGCTCGACGTCGTCTACGTAGTCACCAAAGCGTACCACATGGCCACGATTACCGTCTTCCAGCATCCGCCCGGAGCGCCCTTGGCCGCGGTGATCCATGATCAGCACATCATAACCCGCCTGGAACAAATCGTAGGCTACTTCACCATACTTTACATAGCTTTCTATGCGGCCGGGAAACACCACCACCAAACGCGTGTGCTCTGGAGCGGTAAAGCGTACAAAGCGGATCGGCACATCATCAACGCCGGGAAATTCCCCCTCTTCACGCTGACGCCAGAAATCCAACAGCGTCCCGGTGACGAAGGCAGAAAACTGTTTTTCTCTTAATAATAGGCCGGAAATTTCGGGTGACATCACGTTTCTCCTTGCTGCACGACACCGCGCTAGCCCCCTGCCACGCGGGGACTACCAGAGAGTTTTGTGATCGCTGGCACAACAATCAGCAATGGCGTATTGTGGCACATTCGGTCGCAATTTTTAACCACGTAACGCATAGGTAAGCCCTTCAGTTTCCGTTGCCGCGATCGCAAACAATGCCAATGCAACAACATGCAATCAGGAAGCAGCTATGACCCTCGACTGGTGGTTAACCTATCTTCTCACAACGCTTATTCTCAGCCTTTCTCCGGGGTCCGGGGCTATCAATACCATGAGCACTGCCATCAGTCACGGCTATCGCGGTGCGGCGGCATCCATCGCTGTGCTGCAAGTCGGGCTGGCTATCCATATCGTATTGGTCGGTATTGGTCTTGGCGCGCTGCTATCGCAATCGCTGCTGGCTTTTGACATTCTGAAATGGCTCGGTGCCGCTTATCTGATCTGGCTCGGTATCCAGCAGTGGCGCGCGGCTGGTTCACTCGATCTGCATGCGCTGGCGGGCACCCTGCCACGCCGCCAGCTGTTTCGTCGTTCCGTTCTGGTCAACCTCACCAACCCGAAAAGCATCGTTTTTCTGGCGGCGCTGTTCCCACAGTTTATCGTGCCGCATCAGCCGCAGGTTGCTCAGTATCTGATTTTGGGGGTGGCCACCGTGGCGGTCGATATTGTGGTGATGATCGGTTACGCCACACTCGCCACTCGCATTGCTGTATGGCTGAAAGGGCCGCGCCAAATCCGCCTGCTCAACCGGCTGTTTGGCTCGTTGTTTATGCTGGTCGGCGCGCTACGGGCAACGGCGCGTAAGGTGTAATCCGTCACTTGCCGCCAACCGGAGGCGAGGACAAAACAGCGGGAGTGCTACGTCATGCTCGCTTAACGCGAAATAATCAGATGTAGCCCAAAGCCGGTAAACAGCCCCCCGCCAGACCATCAATCCATTTAGCCAAACGCTGATAGCCACGGCGCATTGCAGGCAAGGCAAACACCATTGCCACCAGGCTAAACCACAGCAGCGTTTCAAGAGAGATTAATGCAAACAGCCCCCAGCGCGCACTGGTGCCAACGCTGTCGCCCACAAACAAAGAGAATACGCTGCCGAAATAGATAAGCGCTTTCGGGTTAACGAGGTTGGTCAGCAAACCGCGTATAAAGGTTTTCCCTTTCGAAGGCAGTTCTACCGTTTCAACCGTTTGCAGCTCCCCTTTGCGACGCGTTGCGCGCAACATCTGCCGTCCCATCCAGCACAGATACAATCCACCGCCGATGGTAATAGCATCGTGCAACCACGCCATTTTTTGCAGTAACAGGTGCAACCCCATCAACGCAATGGCCGCCCACACCATTACCCCCCCAGAGAAATACCCAGAACGCCCATCATGGCTTCTTTGCGCGAGCGACTCGCCGCCGTCTGGGGAAACAAAAAAGAAATCCTGTCCCGGGCTCATCAATGCCACGAAGTGCACCATCGCCACGGTCAAAAACAACATCATGATATTTTCCTTTTTTACCACAGAGTCTAGAAATTCAAGTCCGATCAGCGCACATCGTCGCCATCGTCCAGATGTTCACGGATCAGCGACATAAATGGCGTACCGAATCGCTCCAGTTTACGCTGCCCGACGCCGTTAATCGTAAGCAATTCGCTTGCCGTCACCGGCAAGCGATCGGCCATTTCCAGCAGCGTGGCATCACTGAACACCACATAAGGCGGGATATCGTCCTCATCAGCAATGGCTTTGCGTAGTTTGCGCAGCTTGGCAAACAGCTTGCGATCGTAAAGCCCGGTGTACGATTTTTGGTTCGCTTTCGGCTTCAGGTTAACCACGCGAGGCACCGCCAACTGCAAAGGTATCTCACCGCGCAGCACCGGACGGGCCGATTCTGTCAGCTGTACCGCTGAGTGCAATGCAATATTTTGCATGAGGAACCCCAGGTGAATCAGTTGGCGTAGTACGCTGACCCAATGCTCATGCGATTGCTCACGGCCAATGCCGTACACTGGCAGCTTGTCGTGTCCCCATTCGCGAATACGCTGGTTATTAGCCCCGCGCAGCACTTCTACCACATAGCCTAGGCCAAAGCGCTGCCCCACCCGATATACGCAGGAGAGCGCCTTTCGCGCATCCACCAGGCCATCATAGCACTTAGGTGGATCGAGGCAGATATCACAGTTACCGCAAGGGGCATGCCGCCCTTCACCAAAATAGTTAAGCAACACCAGACGGCGGCAGGTTTGCGCCTCCGCGAACGCCCCCATCGCGTTCAACTTGTGTCGTTCAATTTCTTGCTGCGGGCCTGGCGGTTTTTCCTCAAGGCAGCGGCGCAACCACGCCATGTCAGCCGGATCGTAAAACAGCGCGGCTTCCGCAGGCAGGCCATCTCGCCCGGCACGCCCGGTCTCCTGATAGTAGGATTCGATCGTGCGTGGGATATCAAAGTGCACCACAAAGCGCACGTTGGGTTTGTTAATACCCATGCCAAAGGCGACGGTGGCTACCACCACTTGCAAATCGTCACGTAGAAACGCTTCCTGTACCTGCGCACGCCGTTCGTTGTCCAACCCAGCATGATATGCCGCCACGCTGAGGCCACGATTTTGCAGACGCGCACTGATATCCTCTACCTTCGCCCGGCTGTTGCAATAAATGATGCCGCTTTTACCGCGCTGACCCTGCACAAACATCCACAGTTGATCGAGCGGTTTAAATTTCTCCACCAGCGTATAGCGGATATTGGGCCTGTCGAAGCTGCTCAGATGAATATGCGGTTCGTGCAGATCGAGCAGGCGCACAATATCACTGCGCGTCGCGTCGTCAGCGGTGGCCGTCAAGGCAACCACTGGCAGCGTGGGGAAACGCTGCTTGATTTGCCCAAGGGCGCGGTATTCCGGGCGGAAATCATGCCCCCACTGGGAGATACAGTGCGCTTCGTCGATGGCAATCAGTGCCGGATTCCACTGAGCAAGCTGGTCAAAGAAGCTGTCTGTGGTTAAACGCTCCGGCGCGATATACAGCAGCTTGATTTCACCGCTGCGACAGCGGGTCATCACGTCCCACTGCTGCTCACGGGTCTGGGTCGAGTTCAGGCAGGCTGCCGTCACGCCGTAGGCAAGAAGCTGATCCACCTGGTCTTTCATCAAAGAGATCAGCGGAGACACCACCAACGTCAGGCCATCCAGCACCAATGCGGGGATCTGGTAGCATAGCGATTTTCCGCCTCCGGTCGGCATGATCACCAGACAATCCTGACCGTTGACCGCAGCCCGGATGACCGCATCCTGACCGGGACGGAATTGCTGATAACCGAACGTATCGCGTAGAACCTGAGCCGCTAACGCTTCCTTATTTAACACTTCCGCCGTAGACACGCGTTCCCCGATCCTCTTTGCATCGCATCAGCCCGTGGCCGATAAAATCAAACAGGCGCTATTTTCAGCGCCTGTTATAAAAACTGCAATCTTTTGACCACGAGAATTATTTTTTCTGAAAACGCGCCTCAAAAGATATCGTTCAACATCACACCAACACCGTAACGCGTCTGCCGATGGTTGTAGTCGATCATCGATTCGCCGTAGCCGCTAACCACCTTGGTATAAAAGCGTACATGCCTAGTTATCGGATAGCTCCACCCCAACTCTGCGTTGCCGTAACCGCTGTTCCAGTTGTAATGCCCTGCCACGCTGAAAATGCTGTCGCCCCAGACGTAGCCAACACGAACCCGATAATACCCCAGATACTTGGTGATATCCGGGTTGTCATCCTTGCGGTCGGGGATCAGGAACCAGGGTTTAAGATCCACCTTCCAGTTGCCGTTTTGCGCCATCAGGCGCATATAGGCGCGATCCCAACTGCGCGAAGTTGGATCTGCCTTGCCGTTAGATTGGTGATTCAGCCCCACTTCCACATCGCGCAATGTCCATCCGCCCAAACTGTAATCGGTCGCCCAGCCAAGAAATATCTGCGGTTCATAGTTAGTTTCACGAAACGGTGAGGATTCATCGGCATTCGACATCTGCCACCAAGATTGCTGGGTATAAGAGACTCCCAACAGCGAATTGTCGCCCATGATGCCGCGCCAGACGGGGAAGGCCAGACTCAACTGGAAATTCACTTCATCTTTACGCGCTTCTTTGGCCCAGTCGTAACTGCTGATCGCTTGTTTGTTGATGTTGGTGGTGTAGGTATAAAGCAGATAGTTACTTTCGTAGGGATAAAGGATAAAGGATAAAAGGGTTATCGTGGTCTTGCAGCAAATTGGCAATAATGCTGCCACGCACTGCGGGCCTGTCGTGTACAACTTGAACTTTTGCTTCTTCTGCCTGAACTTGTGCCGCCAACAAGAGCGCCACTACGCCCGCAATTTTGCGCATACGGTATCTCCGACCAACATGAAAGTAAGGAAAAATGATAGACACGCTCGTTATTATTCTAGCTTCATAATCTGTACTTGAATCATCACTTCCTAGTTATTCATGCTTTTCTCAAAAGAAACAGAAACACCTCATAAAACAAACAAAAATTTAACGTTAAACTATCCTTATTCTCTGTTCCGATCGTTACTGAGGGCCGCCCGCTATGTCATTACCGCTTGTCCAGCAGGATGACACGCTTTCCCCTGATGCCATGCTGCCTCAGGAGAGCGTTCGCCAACGCGTCAGCGACATATTTATTTATCAGATTCCCTTCAACCGGGAACTGGGGCTTGAACTGCGTGAGTTTGAAGTCGACCATGCCATTTTGGTGTTTGATCGTCAGGAGCGATTGGTCGGCAATGAGTTGCAAAAAATTCTCCACGGCGGTGTGATCGCCGTCGGGCTGGTCTGCGTTGGCAGCGCGCTGTTACGGCACCACAGTATCAGCATTCAGGAATTTCATCAGCGACTGGCACGCATGGGCACCATTGATCTGCGCGTGGACTATCTGCGCCCGGGCCGCGGCGAGCACTTTACCCTGACCAGCACGCTGCTGCGTGGCTGCAATAAAATCGCCGTGGCGCGCGCCGAGTTGCACAACGAGGCGCAGGTGCATATCACCACCGCAACGGCCACCTATATCGTCAGATAACGCCGAATTATTCGCACAGTAACGATATAAAAGGCTGAATAATCCTATTTTACCAAAACGAAGCACCAAAACGGGAAGGAAAGATGAAAATCACTGCGGTTTCGCGTACAGTACTCCCTCTTCAGTCCGTTGAGTAAGCCTTCCACATGAATGAACAGCAATCACGCCAGGGTGTGTTATTCGCCCTTGGTGCCTATTTCATTTGGGGCATCGCACCCGTCTACTTCAAGCTGATTGGCGCAGTGCCTGCTACAGAAATTCTTACGCACCGGATTATCTGGTCGTTTCTCTTCATGCTGGTTTTGGTGAGCATCAGCCGCAAATGGCGTCAGGTACAACACGTCATGGGATCGCCCAAAACGCTGCTGATGCTGGCACTGACCGCCGTGCTGGTGGGCGGCAACTGGCTGCTCTACATTTGGGCGGTAAACCATAATCACATTCTGGAAGCCAGCCTGGGCTATTTTATCAATCCAATGGTTAACGTGATGCTGGGAATGATTTTTCTCGGTGAGCGCTTCCGCCGCCTGCAATGGTGCGCGGTACTGTTGGCGTTCAGCGGCGTGTTGATTCAGCTCTGGCAGTTTGGCTCCGTGCCGGTGATTGCTCTGGCGCTGGCCTTTAGTTTTGCGATCTATGGCCTGCTGCGTAAGAAACTCGGCGTAGACGGCCAGACCGGCATGCTGATTGAAACACTGTGGTTGCTGCCTGCGGCAATTATCTATTTGTTTTTTATCGCCGATACACCAAGCAGCCACCTTGGCAATAACAGTGCGACGCTCAATCTGCTGTTAGTCAGCGCAGGCATCGTGACCACCGTGCCGCTGCTGTTTTTCACCGCCGCCGCTGTGAGAATGCGCCTGTCTACGCTCGGGTTCTTCCAGTACCTCGGCCCGACGCTGATGTTTATCATCGCTGTCACTCTTTATGGCGAACCGCTCGGCAGCGACAAAATGGTGGCATTCGGCTTTATCTGGGCGGCGCTGGCGCTGTTTATCATCGATGCCCTCATCGTCCAGCGGAAATTACGTCGCGTTCAGCGCCGTGTGTCGTGAGATGTAGCGTGACAACACCGGGCTAAACAGCAGCGTCGAAAACAGCCTCAGGGTTTGCATCGCAATCACAAAGGCCATGTCAACGTTACTGCCCGCTGCAATGACCGCAATGGAGTCCAGCCCACCAGGGCTGGTCGCCAGATATGCGGTAAGAATATCCACCGGCAGCAACAGCGTTACCCCGTAAGCCATCCCTCCACACAGCACCATCAGGCCGACGATAGAGGCCATCATCTGTGGCAAGGTGCGGATGGCCAGCAGAAAAATCGGGCGAGTAAAGCTTAAGCCCACACTCCAACCGATAAATGCATAGGCCAATGACAGTATCCACTCCGGCGTTTGCAGCGTCAGCGTCCCCGTCGAGTGTAGCGCGGCACCGAGGGTCATCGGCACCAGCAGTGCGCCGGACGGCAGGCGCAGCCAGCGCCCCAACAGCACGCCGCAGCATGCCACACCAAGTGTGGCAAAAAAACGCCAGTCGAGAGCAGGAAACCAGATCAGCGCGGCGGTATTATGCGCAGCCGTTTCACCAAGGCTCAAACGCGCCACAAATGCGGCAGCAGCAGTCACCATCAGCACGCGCAGGTATTGCATAAACGCCACCAGACGCACGTCGGCACCAAATTCGCTCGACATAGCAACCATGGCCGAGGCACCGCCGGGTGACGCACCCCAGGCCCCAGTGGTGCCGGGCAAGGCGCTGAACTTGACTAGTAACCAGCCAGAAAAGCTGCTGGCGGCAAGGGTTGCCACCAAAATTCCCAACACTAACGGCCATTCTTGCAACAGCGGACTCAAGATAGAGAAGGAAAGGCTCTGCGCCACCAGACAGCCAAGGATGGCATTAGCGGCCCAAAAATACGCAGGAGGCATACGGATAGTCGCCCCTTTCAACCCCATGGCGACGCCGATCATCATCGGCCCTAACAGAAATGCGGCCGGAACATGGAACCACTGCAATACCAACCCCAGCAGCAGAGAAGCAACCAACAGCACTCCCCACTGCGCCAAGGGCGAAACCCTTCCCATAGCGACAACCTGATATGACAATACCTGTAGAGGTTTCATTCTAAACAGAAGTAGGGGGCCATGAATATGGAAATGATCGTATACCCGTCATACTTCAAGCTCCTGTGCGTTGGCTGCACTCGTTCACCCGAATCACTTACCTGAGTAAGCTCATCGGGATTCTCTCCCTTGCCGCCTTCATACAACTCGAATTATTTAGGGTATAGAAGCAGAAAATGAGCGCGTTCCCGGCTTACGCCGGGAAGCATAGCACTATGGCTACAGCCAGTTTTTGCGCTTGAAGTAGAGATACGGAGCAAATCCTGCCAGGATCATCAGCACGATAGCCCCCGGGTAACCAAACGACCAGTTCAATTCCGGCATAAACTCAAAGTTCATCCCATAACTGGACGCCACCAGCGTCGGCGGCAGAAACACCACGGAAACCACCGAGAAGATCTTGATAATGCGGCTCAGCTCGATATTGATAAAGCCCATCGCCGCCTGCATCAGGAAGTTAACCTTCTGAAACAGAGATTCATTGTGCGGCAACAGGGATTCGATATCGCGCAGGATCTCGTGCGCTTGTTCCAGTTGCCCGCTCGGCAGGCGCGCGCGACGTACCAGAAAATTCAACGCACGTTGGGTATCCATCAAACACAGGCGTACCTTCCAACCCACGTCTTCCAATTCCGCCAGCGTCGAGAGCGCTTCGTCGTACTCTTCGCCCTGACGCCCTTCCATGATCACGCGACTGAGCGATTCCAGATCGCTATAGATGTTTTCGATTTCATCGGCCAGCTGTTCAATCTTGGTTTCAAACAGATCGAGCAACAGTTCGTAGGCGTTACCGTCTACCAGCGTCTGGTTGCGCGCGCGCATCCGGTACAGACGAAAGGCCGGTAACTCGCGCTCACGCAGCGTGTACAAACGCCCGTCGCGAATGGTGAATGCCACGGTGGAGTTTCCAGCGTGATCGTCCGCGTCTTCGAAGAAGAAAAAGGAGTGGATATGCAGGCCGTCTTCGTCTTCGAAGAAACGAGCCGATGCTTCGATATCTTCCAGTTCAGGGCGCGTTGCCAGGCTCTGCCCCAACCGGTTTTGCACCAGCTCACGCTCTTCATCTTCAGGCTCGACCAAATCCACCCACACGGAGGCGGCAATATCATCGGTGTCGTCCAGTTCCAGACGGGATAAACGGCAGTTATCCAGTTTAAATGCGCTCAGCATAGGCCATGTGCTCCTAGTGCGATAACAGAGAAAGACGGACGCGTTGAAGCACAGAAACGGTGATGACAGGGCACCAACAGGTTTCGAACCGACGGTGCTGACTCAATTTGATGACGGAGGGATACAACATCACCGATAACCACCAGGAAGCCTTAGAAATGGTTAGTAATCAATTGATTAATGAGCCAGTATCGACTGGGTGTGTCCAAGGCGGGGCCCTCCGGGAATAATGATGGGCGCATGTTACGCCGAGATGAAAAAGCCTGTCAACTTTTAAACTGTGACAGTTATACCCAATAAACCTCAAGATGCAGGTTTGAGCACCTGAAAACGATCGTGAATTCTGGACGTCAGCGAGTCCGCTATTTCTGGTAGCGTATTGGTGAAAAAATTAAATATTGCATCCCGAAAATCGCGGGTGTTTTCAAA
>NZ_JAHWCO010000489.1:0-1394 GCF_020054415.1 Candidatus Symbiopectobacterium sp.
AATCCAGGCGGCATCACAGAAATGGACGATGCCCTTACAGGACTGGCGTATGGCAATGAGTCGCTTTATTATCGAGTTCGGTGACCGCCTTGACGGTCACTTCTGAGGAAAGGCATTTACACAAAATCTTAAACAGGCTCCTCTACGGCTGTGGCGTTGCCATTAACGCGCGTGCTGCCGTGGTTCCCATTCGCACCATTCACAATCTGGCGCTGAACCCCAATTTTGGCGGAAAAGTGCTGGTTGTCGGTCTGGGTTGTGAAAAATTGCAACCGGAACGTCTGCTGGAAGGCACTCCCGATGTGTACGCTATCTCGCTGGACAACACCAGCATTGTGCGTTTGCAAGATGAGCACCATGTGGGGTTCCAGTCGATGGTCGATGACATTCTCACGATGGCAGATCGCCACCTGCAACGCCTTAACCTGCTTCGTCGTGAAACCTGCCCGGCTTCTGAGTTGGTGGTAGGGATGCAGTGCGGGGGCAGCGATGCCTTCTCCGGCGTGACGGCCAACCCGGCAGTGGGTTATGCCTCAGATTTACTAGGCTGTGTCCCTTAATTGCATAACTTCTTGTAAAATAGGCGGATGAAGCCCAGTTTAACCATCGACAGATAATTCCTCGCCGTTTTGTCATAACGTGTGGCAATACGGCGGTATTCTTTTAACCGGCCAAAACATCTTTCCACTACATTGCGATGACGGTAAGCGTCACTGGCGAACCGTGAGCGCCCCCCGTCCGAAGCCATTTTTTCATTCGTTTTTCGGAGGATGACTGCCTTTATCACCTTTCGTTTCAGCACGTTGCGTAGTGCATGCCCTGAATAAGCTTTGTCAGCCAGCACCGCATAACCACGACGCTTCATGCTGCCATTCTGGCGCCGAACACCAATACCGTCCAGAAGACGTAATGCGAACTGGCTTTCGTGAGCCTGTCCTGGGCTCAGCAGGATGTTTAACGGGAGACCACTTCCGTCTGTTGCCAGATGGATTTTGGTGCCAAAAACACCGCGAGAGCGACCCAGACCGTTATCTCCGGCGATGTCGTGATGTTTTTTTTTGAGCACCGGCAGCACATTTCAGCGCCCAGATATTACTGCCATCCAGCGCCGTGGCAGACCAGTCAACGAGACCATACGCATCAAGAGCAGAAAGTAACCTGTTAAAAATAATGTTAATCACACCCGATTTTGACCACCGATTAAAACGGTTATATACGGTTTTCCACGGACCATATCGCTCAGGTAAATCACTCCATGGAGCACCTGAGCACAGAATCCAGAACATACCATTGATGATTTTACGATGTTCTGCCCATGGACGTCCGGCACGTGGTATTGCTGGTTCAGCAGGCAGTAAAGACTGGATGATCATCCATGCTTCATCGGGAAGGTC
>NZ_JAHWCO010000697.1:0-1489 GCF_020054415.1 Candidatus Symbiopectobacterium sp.
CACGTGGTATTGCTGGTTCAGCAGGCAGTAAAGACTGGATGATCATCCATGCTTCATCGGGAAGGTCGTAGCGAGCCATAGTTCAATATACTGTGGAAACATACGGTTACTATAACTCAGGCAATTAAGGGACACAGCCTAGCATCATTTTACGCGATTATAATGATTTCAAAATAAGTTTTCATACGACACCGTGTTAATGCAATGTAAATTAGTTTAGTATACTTAGTGTTTATGAGGTTATCATTGATGTAACACTATTTGCAATCAGAGGTTTTGCAAGGCATCCCCGCCCCAAAAGCCGCTGCCCCTAATTTTCCTATCAAAATTGTAGCATTCCCTGGCAGTTCTGGCCTGGGTGGGGTGACGCAGGTTCTATCTGCCAGGGAACACAGATGGAGTGGGTAAAGGCTTCGTGTGTGATAAAGGTGTGACCACAATTAATGTTGGTACATTGATTGTAGCGCTCTTTGGTGGTGGTCGTAATGTAGTGGCTGGTACGGGTATGGGCGGCCTGGGCGCAAAGGGTGCAATGCATCATGGCGTGAGTGCTCTCCATCACGCACCCGACTAAGGTCGGTGGTAGCGGTCAGTGTAGCATTTCCGTTTTTCTCATTCCATTTCAAGCGCATCGATTTTTACCTCCAGCTCCAGGGCGGTGGTAAATCCGCTGCTATTGAGCGTGTGCGTCACGGTAACCAGTGTCCAGGCGGCCTAGTCGATTTCTTTTTTAAAGCCGCTGACCCTGACCGGCATTTCGGGGGTAAGTTCGGCGCGGCCGCGTGCCAGCGTGATGGCGAAGGTGGCGACGCCGCGTTGCAGACGCTCCCAGTTCGCTCTGGCCGCCCGTTCAGCATTGTGCTTTGAGGCGTAGGTATGGCGCAGAACCAGCACGTTTTCCTCACTGCCTACCAGATAATCGCCCTGTTTTTCTGTTTTGGCGGACCGCTTTTTCCGCTTGCGTTTAACGCCGACCGTCTCGGGTTTGGCCTTACGGGTATTAAGCCAGTGGGTCGTGTATTCAATGAGTTGATGTAGCATCAAACGTAGTACTCGCGTTCGATATAAGTACCGATGATCCTATCGTGCATTTCGGATGATTTTGAATATCCGAGCGTCTTGCGATTGAGGCGGGCTTTGTTGAATAAATAGATATTATACTGCGTAGCCATAAAGGCTGCGGATTCCCTTGACGTAAAATCAGTATGTTAAATCCAGAGCGTGGTGATGCATCCCGGAGCGATCAACATTTTAATCCAAAACAGGCGTGTCATAACAGCATTATTCCGTATTATTCAACAAAGCCATTGAGCCGTTGCAATCGGTTACGCAGTGTCAGATGTGCACGCTGCATATTCGCATCGTGATCGATCAGTGATTCGCATGACAATCGATCACGATTTCGCATGAAAGGTCGATCACTGATTCGCGTCGTATCGATCACTCCGGGACTTAACTCTTTTAACCTCCTCTCCATTCGCAGTTTCTA
>NZ_JAHWCO010000740.1:0-2744 GCF_020054415.1 Candidatus Symbiopectobacterium sp.
AATCCAGGCGGCATCACAGAAATGGACGATGCCCTTACAGGACTGGCGTATGGCAATGAGTCGCTTTATTATCGAGTTCGGTGACCGCCTTGACGGTCACTTCTGAGGAAAGGCATTTACACAAAATCTTAAACAGGCTCCACCATTGACCCATCGACACAATCGCGGCTTCTGCCCTATTCTGCATCGATCAATGCGACTCAATTGATACTGACTCAAGGGGAACAGAAGTATGTTTATCCACTGGGCGACAAGTTTTATTTGTCGTTTGCACCCTATGTGCAGCAAACACACCCTTGCTTTAATCACAGCTTTTCGGGCTGCTAGGGAGAGTTGACCAACACAGTATTCAACGTCAAAATTACTGACAAGCAGGGCGCTGTCATTGTGCATAAAAACCTGACGAGCTATCAGAATGGTTTTGTAGGGGTCTGGTTGCTGCGCAATACCGAAGGAACCATTGAGGTAACCTATCAGGGACGTGTCGCTCAGGCACCTTTCGCTACTTATGATGACAGTCAAACCTGTATGACCACGTTACGACTGAAGAGCGTCTAAACACACCGCTGATGATTCCACCTCAGCGCGTATGCTGGGGTGGCAATCATCATGCCGTATCGGCTTTGGTGACACAGCGGTTTCTCCTGTATTTTTTCCTTCCTTTTCTGTTACACTTGATGGACTTGTCACCGGACGGTAAATCTGCAATCTCTCTGTTAATCAAAGTCATTCTTGGCGCTATCATTGTTGTGTTGATTGGTATTTTGGCTAAGACCAGACACTACTATATTGCGGTGTTGATCCGCTGTTTCCGACCTTTGCCTTAATTGCCCACTACATAGTGGGAACAGAGCGCGGTACAGAAGCGCTGCGAGCCACCATTATGTTTGGCATCTTGTCGATCATTCCCTATCTGATTTACCTGATATCGCTCTACTATTTTACTGCATCCATGAAGCTGCCGTTGGCACTGCTATCCGCGGTGGTCTGTTGGAGCGCTTCTGCGTTTGTATTGATCAAAGTATGGGCGCACTTCTATAACCAGTATGGCATATCCCGCAGCGATCGGATTCCTTAATAATGAGCGCGGATATCACAGAAAGATGGCTTCATTGTTATTACTGCGTCTTCTGCGTGATTTCTTTCTGTTACAGCAAAACGTCGCGTCCTCAGAAGGTGAGGATGAGGCAGTCAGAGCCAAGCTGCGATAATCGTTATTCAGGATCATGGTGCAAATCTTTTCCCACGACACGATATAGTGCTCCTCGGTAGCGCATGCCTCTTCATCTGGTATGCACGTCAGAAAGCCGCGTGAACGATGCCAACTGAGGTAATGAGCGATGTTGACGCGGAATTGATCTGCCATTTTCTGCGGCATTGAGTTCAAGAGAAATGTGGCATGGTTTTGCCATGTCTCTTCGCTGGGTTTGCGGGCGTTATCATACGGGCTAGCGCGGCTAAACGTGGCCTGTTGCGGATGGTCTGCCTTACGCGGAAAAATTTCTGTGGTTTGTTGTTCGAAAGGCTCCTGTATTTTCATGTTGCTGCGTGGTGCACCAGAGCGACACATGAGGTCATACAAGGGGTTGTAAGGCGCTTTTGACAGGCTATTAAATAACCAGACATCTTGCGACTGCCAATCAAACAGAGGATAGAGCGTATGAATCTGGCCGCTGGTCTCTGATGTAGACAGGAGTTCGTTGCTATCTTCTCCATAGCTTTTTTGTGTCGGTTGGCTATCGTTATTGGCGTCCTCGTTGGACAGTGTTCCCATGACGAAGGCGAGGGTTTTTCCAGAGGAGAGCCAATTCAGAAACCCAGAAGTAAAATTGCTCTCTGCCATCGCATAATGGTAAAACGGAAAGAGATGTTGATCTGTAATAGTGTCTGCTGGGGGAATTCTCCACCATTCAACGTTATCTTCCCACGATATCCAGGTGCGGGAGTGATAGGGCTGGTTATTTTCAGTTGTGAGCGGCAGCGCAATCCAATAAAAATGTTCAATTACATCGCGATATAGCTGTTTCAAGCGTTGTATATGCGAAATAGTTTGCGTATGTTGAGCCTCCTGATCAATAAACAATACTGTGATTTTCTTACCGTGAGCTTTAGCAACCGTAGCGGCGAGGTGTAATAATACCGTTGAACTTTTCCCTCCAGATAAGGAGATACACACTTTTTCATAATCACTGAAAACGATATCAAGGCGTAATAGCGCTGCATCAAAAACGTTGGATATGGAATGTGGCTCTTTCATCTCATTGGCCCTGGCGGTAAAGTTTTTTCTGGTTTGCCGACTGATAGCGAACTGTGACGTTTTTATATTTTGTATAGCCAATGTAAGAAATGAATCTCTTTATCATGTTTGTTAAAAATGACATGTCGACAAAAAGACCTTTCATCTCTGTCCTGCTCTAACTGTTTGATATTTTGTTATTTATTTAGGGTTGATGAATGTGATAACCCTCTGCGTGTGTATTTTTATGCTCGTTAATATAAACTTTTTTTCGTCATTTTTTGTCATTTTTCGCTCAATTAATTGCAAATTTTTATAAGGAAATAGTCATGGCCTTAGCAGTTATTACTGGTTTATACCCGTGATCAGGCTTTGTTGAATAAATAGATATTATGCTGCGTAGCCATAAAGGCTGCGGATTCCCTTGACGTAAAATCAGTATGTTAAATCCAGAGCGTGGTGATGCATCCCGGAGCGATCAGCATTTTAATCCAAAACAGGCGTGTCA
>NZ_JAHWCO010000050.1:0-1215 GCF_020054415.1 Candidatus Symbiopectobacterium sp.
GAGCGTGAAAATCTGACACTGCGTAACCGATTGCAACGGCTCAATCGTAAGACGCTCGGATATTCAAAATCATCCGAAATGCACGATAGGATCATCGGTACTTACATCGAACGCGAGTACTACGTTTGATGCTACATCAACCCATTGAATACACGACCGTACGCTGTTTATGGAGCATTTGAAGTCATCCACCAGCGGCACTGCCACCTTCTACTCCACCGTTGACCATGTCGAGCGCATCTATGGTTATACACGGTTAGAACGTTATCCCATTGTCATCGCAGCGGGCTATAACAAAATGCAGGTGTTTTCCAACCGGAAAGTCGACTCGACCATTTATACCGCTATCGCCCTGACCTTGCAGCTGATCATGAGCAGCATGGGTGCGATCATGCTGAAACAGATCAAGATCAACGAAAAAAACCAGCTGGATCTAACCAAGGTACGCGATCAGCTTACCGTGATGAATCACACGCTGGAAACGCTGGCGCTGTTAGATGGCCTCACTGGCCTAGCGAACCGGCGACAGTTTGATATTTTCCTGCGCGAGACCATCGCGCAATCCGCCCTTTCCGGTAAGCGGATAGCACTTATCATGCTCGATGTCGATATGTTCAAGAAATGCAACGACCACTATGGCCACGTTGAAGGCGACAAGTGTCTGCAAACCGTGAGCCATGCGCTAAGCAGTATGCAGTGTCGCAAAGAGGATTTAATCGCACGCTATGGCGGTGAAGAGTTTGTCATCATTCTGATGGATGTGACGGAAGAAGGCGCTGTAGCGTTTGCAGAACGTGCGCTGGAAGCTATCAGACACCAGCGCATCCCCCATGAACTCACCACGCTGGATGAAAAAGTCGTTACCGCCAGCGCTGGCGTCTACCTTTTTGTGGGAACAACACCGGATCATGCACCGGAGAGCGTGATTATTCGTGCAGATAAAGCATTGTATCAGGCCAAGAGCAAGGGCAGAAATAGCGTTGAAATTGCGACATAATATGTATTAGTAGCGACTAGATCTGACACTTGACCTTGAAAGGTTGAGAGTTACCGGTTTTGATATGGGTGTCTGATCCTTAAACAAAACGCGAGGTAACTCTCATGCTTCATACTAACAATCCCATTATCAAACACAAAGCCGGCCTGCTCAATATCGCCGAAGAACTCGGTAACGTATCAAAAGCCTGCAAGATCATGGGCGTGTCACGCGATACA
>NZ_JAHWCO010000023.1:0-7579 GCF_020054415.1 Candidatus Symbiopectobacterium sp.
GCTATCACCGGCGCTCAGTGGCTGAAACGGCCATGTTCCGGTTCAAAAGGCTTCTGGGTGGTCATCTAAGTCTGAGAGACTACGATGCTCAGGTGGGTAAAGCCATGGCCATGGTCAAAGCGCTTAACCGGATCACGCTATCAGGAATGCCGAACAGTATTCGCATCACGTAACAATCGACCCGTATGGGACGCAGTCGTTACAAGTTCTGATTTATTCAACAAAGCCATCAACATATTGAATACACGACCCGTACTGGCAATCAAGGTCTGAACCACCGCTTTCGCCTCAACGTCATCCCCGGCATAGAACACGGGTGCAACCTGCCCTGCGGCAAAGGCCGGGCCTTCTGCTACCACCTGCGCAAACGTGGTGTTAAACGCTTTCACGATATGTGCCGCCGGAAAGGCGTTGGCGATCTCTTCCGCTGCTGACGTGCTGTGGCCAAGTGTCAGACTCATGTAATCAGCATACAGCGGGTTGGTAATATCAATCACCACTTTGCCGCTGATATCACCCAGCGAAGAGAGTGCGCTAACCACGTCACCGTAGGCGGTTGCCAGCACAATCACCTGCGCACCTTGCGCGGCAACGGCGGCAGGCACTGCCTGTGCCCCCTTAAACTGCGCAGCTAATGCCTGTGCTTTGTTAAGGTCACGCCCAGTCACGCGTACCTGATGCCCTGCCAGCGTAAAACGCTTAACAAAACTGGACCCCATATTGCCGGTACCTACAACGGTAATAATCATGATGGAACTCCTAGTTAATTAGTTGATATATATAGTTAGTGAATGAAACATAGGTTTCGCTTCATGGTTTGGGAGTTTACAAGTCTCATAATAAGAGATATATATGGTTATTATAGATATATTATATCTAATATAGAAACAATCATGCGGAGTGCTGGATGGACAAGTTTCAGGCCATGAATACCTTTGTTGCGGTCGTTGAGGCAGGCAGTTTTGTCGGTGCCATGGATACGGTGGCGTTATCTAAGCCGGTGGTGTCACGTCACGTTGCTGAGTTGGAGGAGTACCTCGGTGTGCGTTTGTTGCAACGCACAACGCGCCGATTATCGTTGACGGAGGAGGGCCAGAACTACTATCTGCGTTGCAAAGAGTTGCTGGCATCGTTAAAAGAGGCAGAGTCGGAAATTACTGCCTGCTCGGCGGAGGTTCATGGGCGATTACGTGTGGGTGCGCCGCAAACCTTCGGCGTGAAATACCTCGCGCCGTTGTGGGGTAAATTTGTGGAAGAGAACCCGCAGGTGAAACTCGATATCATTCTGTCCGACCGCGTGGTGGATCTGGTGGAAGAAGGTTACGACGTGGTGATTCGCATCGCGCAATTGCCCAACTCGATGTTGGTGTGTCGCCCGCTCGCCAAAACGCGTATGGTGCTGTGTGCTTCACCGGCCTATCTGGCGCACCACGGTACTCCGCAACATCCGCTGGCACTGCGCGATCATCGCGTTATCTCTTATAGCTATTGGGCACCGGGTAATGAATGGCACTTCTCTCCCAACGATGGAGGTGAGACTATCGCCGTGAAAACTCAACAGCATATTCATGCTAACAACGGAGATACCTGCCGTTATGCCGCGCTGGCACATCAGGGCATTATTCTGCAACCGGATTTTCTGGTGGGTGAGGATTTACGCGCAGGCACGCTGGTCGAAGTATTACCCGATTACAGATCGCTGGAACTGAATATTTACGCCGTCTACCCGACGCGCAAATTGCTGCCACTGAAGGTAAGACGCTTTATCGATTTTCTGGCCGAACAGTTTAGCACTCCCCCCTGGTATGGTTGTACGGGCACGTCGGGAAACCAGCGTTAAGGCCTGCTTGTCAAAAAAACTGTTCGACTTGATGAAAAATATGCCCTGTTACGCTTTCTCCCGGCTGTTAACATGGATAAAGTCACAACAATAACTATGATTATTTTTTAGGTTTGTCTCACCGACAACGGTCAAGACGGGGAACGCTATATCATGTCAGGTTTAGTTAACGGCAAATGGGTCAATGGCGATGTAGCCGCAGAAGAGATCAAAAACGGGGCCTTTCAGCGTCAGGAAACGCTGTTTCGCCAAACCACGCTGATCCCAGAAGCAGGCCGCTATCAACTTTTTGTTTCTTATCTCTGCCCGTGGGCATCGCGCACCTTGATGTTCCGCAAGCTCAAGGGACTGGAAAATATTGTTTCCCTGTCCATTGCGCAACCTGTGATTGCGGATAACGGCTGGGAGTTTACCACCCCGCAAGATGCCTGTGAACACGTTGCTCCCGTACGCTATCTGCATCAGTTGTATACCGCCAGCGATGCCCATTACACCGGTAAAGTTTCAGTACCGGTGCTGTGGGATCGTATCGAAGGGCGTATCGTCAATAACGAATCTGCTGATATCATTCGTCTGTTCAACAGCCAGTTTGACACCTTGACCGGTAATCATGAGGATTATTATCCCCTCGCACTGCGCTCCACCATAGATGAATGGAATGAAGTGATTTACCACAACATCAACAACGGCGTATACAAAACCGGCTTTGCCAAAACCCAAGAGCACTACGAAAACGCTGCGACAACGCTGTTCGAAACGCTGGATCGCGTTGAAACGCATCTGGCGACCCATCGCTATATCGCGGGTGACACCATTACCGAAGCTGACTGGCGACTGTTTGTGACCCTGGTACGTTTTGATGTGGCCTATCACGGTGCATTCAAATGCAATATCCACCGCATTGAAGATTACCCTCATCTGTCGAACTATCTGCGCGAACTTTACCAATGGCCGGATATCAAAGAGACGGTCAATATCGACCATATCAAAGCAGGCTATTACGGTATCCGCTGGCTGAACCCGACCGGCATTGTGCCGCTCGGCCCGCAGGTTGATTTACAACGTGCGCACAACCGCACCACCCTCGGCAAGTAATTCTCGTTGCCCACTCCGGCGTGCGCGTGGGAAATAGCCACACTTTTTCTGTGTCGTTAGCTGATTTTTACCGACATTAGCGCTAGAATCCCCCTCCTTTACTGTTCCCTCGGGGAACAGCCTTACTTGTGATCAGACCAGAGAGACACCATGTTTAAACCGGAACTGCTTTCTCCGGCCGGTACGCTGAAAAATATGCGCTACGCCTTCGCGTATGGCGCTGATGCGATTTATGCCGGTCAACCCCGTTACAGCCTGCGAGTGCGTAATAACGAATTCAACCACCAGACGCTGGCGCTCGCCATCAATGAAGCCCACGAACTGGGGAAAAAATTCTACGTGGTGGTGAACATCGCCCCGCATAACGCCAAGCTGAAAACCTTCCTGCGCGATCTTCAACCCGTGATTGATATGGGGCCTGATGCGTTGATCATGTCCGATACCGGCCTGATCATGCTGGTAAGAGAAAACTTTCCACACATGCAAATTCACCTTTCAGTGCAAGCCAATGCGGTGAACTGGGCAACGGTGAAATTCTGGCAGCAGATGGGACTGAGCCGCGTGATCCTGTCTCGCGAACTGTCACTGGAAGAGATTGCCGAAATTCGCCAGCAGGTACCGGACATGGAGCTGGAAATTTTCGTGCACGGCGCATTGTGCATGGCCTACTCTGGCCGCTGCCTGCTTTCCGGTTATATCAATAAGCGTGACCCCAATCAGGGTACCTGCACCAACGCCTGCCGTTGGGAATACAAAGTGCAGGAAGGGAAAGAAGACGATACCGGCAACATCGTTCACCTGCATGAACCGATTCCGGTGCAGAATGTAGAACCCACGCTGGGTATTGGTGAGCCGACTGACAAAGTGTTTATGCTGGAAGAGAACCTGCGTCCCGGTGAATACATGAGTGCGTTCGAAGATGAGCACGGAACCTACATCATGAACTCACGCGATCTGCGCGCCATTCAGCACGTGGAACGTTTAACCCAGATGCATGTGCACTCGCTCAAGATCGAAGGCCGCACCAAATCCTTCTATTACTGCGCCCGCACGGCACAGGTTTACCGCAAGGCGGTCGACGATGCCGCCGCAGGCAAACCCTTCGATCCGACACAGCTGCAAACGCTGGAAGGTCTGGCGCACCGTGGTTATACCGAAGGTTTCCTGCGTCGCCACGTTCATGAAGATTATCAGAACTACGAGTACGGCTATTCAGTATCGGATCGTCAGCAGTTTGTTGGTGAATTTACCGGCGAACGGCGTAACGGATTGGCTGAAGTGGCAGTGAAAAACAAGTTCTCCCTCGGTGACAGCGTGGAGATGATGACGCCGAACGGCAACATTCAATTCACGCTCGATGCGCTGCAAAACGCCAAAGGCGAAGCCATCGATGTCGCACCAGGCAACGGGCATATCGTTTACCTGCCAGTGCCGGATGACGTGGCGCTGGAGTTTGCGTTACTGCTGCGTAACCTGCCAAGTGACGTGACCACCCGTAACCCCAATGCGGCGTAAGGCAGCGCAATCCCCTTGTGTGTCGTCCTCGGCGAAAGCAGGGGGCCTCTCGCAGAAGAATTGCGTTTATCCTGTAGGGCACAATCTGCGACTTTTCGCAAATTTTAGAAACAGATCACATCAATACCTTTACTATCTGGTTAGTATTGCGCCGCTGAGAAAATCTAGAACGAAAAATAAGCGTAGTGATACTACTAGGAACCACCTCCTTGGCCAGCTCAGTCTCCCTTGTGCTGGCTTTTTCTTTGCTTTTTTCTGCCTTATCCCTTGTTCTGATACCGCTCTCGGCCATTTCTGGCTACGCTGTGTATACCTGTCATTGCCTCTTTTCAGCGTAAAAAGGAGCACTCCATGAGCCAACATCATCCCGTATCCCTATTTATTCTCAACGGAAAAAACACCGATAACGACGTATTGCGCAGCGCAGTGCAAGAGTACAGAAAAGCTGGCTTTACGCTGCATGTGCGCGTGACCTGGGAACACGGTGATGCTAAACGCTACATCGAGGAAGCCGTGCAGCTTACGGTGGATAATGTGATTGCCGCCAGTGGGGATGGCACTATCAATGAGGTCGCCAGCGCACTGGTGCAATGTGCCCCAGCCCAGCGTCCAACGCTTGGGATCATCCCACTCGGCACAGCGAATGATTTTGCTACCAGTTGCCAGATCTCGCTTGATGTCGAACATGCATTAGCGTTGGCGTTAAAAGAGCACGCGACACCGATCGATGTCGCCTGCGTCAACGACAGCCACTATTTTATCAATATGGCGACCGGCGGTTTTGCCACTCGCATCACCACAGAAACACCTTCGAAAATGAAATCCGCACTGGGAGGCGCGTCTTACGTGCTGCACGCCTTGCTGCGTATGGATATGCTGACCGCAGAGCGCTGCGAAATTCGCGGCCCCGATTTTCAATGGTCCGGCGATACGCTGGTGATCGCCATCGGTAACGGGCGGCAGGCGGGCGGCGGCCAACCGCTGTGCCCGGAAGCGCTGATCAACTATGGACAATTACAACTGCGCGTACTCTCAGCCCAGGAGTTGTTGCCTAACATGCTTCAGGCGCTGTTCACTGACAGCGAGAACCCGAATGTGATCGCCGCGACCTTGCCCTAGTTGGAGATCGTTGCGCCCGATAACATCACCTTTAACCTGGACGGCGAGCCGTTAAGTGCCAACCGATTCCGCATAGACATAGTGCCAGCAGTCTTAACCTGCCGATTGCCGCCACAGTGCCCACTGTTGGCCTGAATGACAGATTACTCGCGTTTAAGCCGTTTGCTGTTCGCCAGATAGAGCGTCACCACCAGCACCAGAATAGCGGCGGCATACGCCAAAGTATCCAGCGGATCTTTGTGGTCCACGATGATCAGGCGGATAATCGCGGTAATGCCGATATAGACAAAATAGCGCAGCGGGAAATGGTAGCCCGATTGAAAATACTTCACGATGAGCGCGATAAACTCAAAATAGAGAAAGTAGATAACGATCCCTTCAATAAGCTGAAAAGAAGAGTCTTGTTCACTGCTAATCAGCAACACCTGCGCCAGATGAAATGTCTCCTTCATCAGGAAAATCACCAGAATGGTCGCCAGCAGCAATAACCCAATATTGAGTATCGTCTGAAGCATTTTCGCCACTTTGAGCCCGCGCGCAGAACCCGGCATGTGCAGTCCTTCTTCCATAGCTATTTACCTTACATCATGATTAACGCACCATGCCGCAAAGAGGCATGGCTCCTGCAAGGGCACGGCAGGCAGATGTCGTTATTATGTCGCTGAGGCTTATGCTGTCAGTCGTTTTCATGTCATAGCGGTTTTTTACCACACTACGCCACGTTTTTACTCATAACGTTTTGGCATTATTTCATTATCCCACTGATATCACGGGGGAGAAATGACATAGCCAGGCAGTACGCAACCTGGCTATGAAGATAGGCGGAAGTGTCAGCGTCCTCAGGAGGACACTGATGCTGTTTTCTCGTCCCGGTTCATACAACTGTAAATCACGGGCAATACCAGTAGTGTCAACACGGTGGCAAAACCCAGACCAAACATGATAACTACCGCCATGCTTTGGAAGAAGGCGTCGCTCAGTAACGGGGCCAACCCCAACACCGTGGTAAACGCGGTGAGCAGGATAGGACGCAAACGGGAGGTCGATGCATCAATGATGGCGTTACGCATGTTTTTTTTGCTAGCGCTGCAAGCCAATCTCTTCAACCAACACAATACCGTTACGAATCAACATCCCGCTCAGGCTAAGCAAGCCAATCAACGCCATAAATCCGAACTGAATCCCCGTAAGCAGGAACCCGACGGTGACACCGATTAACGCCAGCGGTACGGTAAGCCAAATGGCAATGGCATGTTTCACCGAGCTGAACATCAATACGGTGATGATAAACATCACGATAAAGGCAATGGGTAAGCTGGTGAGCAGCCCCTCCTGTGCCTCTTTTGTACTTTGATAGTCACCGCCCCACTCGAGGCGATAGCCATGCGGCAACGCAATGTCATCAATAGCAGGCTTAATGTGTATTAGTCGATACTAGATCTGACACTTGACCTTGAAAGGTTGAGAGTTACCGGTTTTGATATGGGTGTCTAATCCTTAAACAAAACGCGAGGTAACTCTCATTCTTCATACTAACAATCCCATTATCAAACACAAAGCCGGCCTGCTCAATATCGCCGAAGAACTCGGTAACGTATCAAAATCCTGCAAGATCATGGGCGTGTCACGCGATACATTTTACCGTTATCAGGAACTGGCTGCTGAAGGTGGCATTGATGCGCCGGTTAACCAGAACCGCCGGGTTCCGAACCTGAAGAACCGCACCGACGAAGCCACTGAACGCGCGGTTGTTGATTATGCTATTGAGTTCCCGCCCCATGGGCAGCACCGGACCAGTAATGAGCTGCGTAAAAAAGGCGTATTTATCTCCGGCAGCGGCGTGCGCTCCATCTGGCAACGACACGACCTAGAGAACTTCCGTAAACGCCTGAAGGCGCTTGAGGAAAAGGTCGCCAGAGAAGGCATTGTCCTTACCGACGCTCAAATCGCAGCCCTGGAGAAGAAGGCGCACGATGATGAGGCCTGCGGTGAAATCGAGACGGCACATCC
>NZ_JAHWCO010000148.1:0-1716 GCF_020054415.1 Candidatus Symbiopectobacterium sp.
GCCATGTTCCGGTTCAAAAGGCTTCTGGGTGGTCATCTAAGTCTGAGAGACTACGATGCTCAGGTGGGTGAAGCCATGGCCATGGTCAAAGCGCTTAACCGGATCACGCTATTAGGAATGCCGAACAGTATTCGCATCACGCAACAATCGACCCGTATGGGGCGCAGTCGTTACAAGTTCTGATTTATTCAACAAAGCCAGTTCGTCGTTGTAAGCCCTGTAGCCATCCGTGTTTGCATGACTGACGACGGTAACGCGGATGGCCACTTTTGCCATAACCGTTTTTTTTCACAGGAGATGTCTGTTCACAAAACGGGCATCTTACATCAACTTTAGCCACTGTATTCCACATCCAAAACCGAACATTTCACACTGCAATCAACATATTGAATACACGAACATTTGTTGCATACTCTTCGCTTTCGTAATTAATTTTTATTTCCTACTATATAAAGCGTTGTTTTATTTTTATCATAGCCATTGTGTTTACCGGGTGTCGTCTTTGGCCGAGCAGGCTGGTGTACCACGAATTAAACCCGGCAATAAAGTTCATTATTTGAACGGTATATCAGAGGTTGTTATGTCAACGGTGAATAAAAAAGTTAAAAAAGCGGTCATCCCCGTCGCAGGGCTAGGGACTCGGATGCTGCCGGCAACAAAAGCGATTCCAAAAGAAATGTTGCCGCTGGTTGATAAGCCGCTCATTCAATACGTCGTCAATGAGTGTATTGCCGCAGGCTTGAACGAAATCATTTTAGTTACACACTCATCCAAGAATTCCATTGAAAACCACTTCGATACCAGTTTTGAGCTGGAAGCGATGCTGGAGAAGCGCGTTAAGCGTCAACTGTTGGAAGAAGTTCAGTCTATTTGCCCGAAACATGTCACCATCATGCAAGTGCGTCAGGGACTGGCGAAAGGATTGGGGCACGCTGTCATGTGCGCACACCCTTTAGTGGGGGATGAACCTGTCGCTGTTATTTTGCCCGACGTTATCATTGATGAATTTGAATCCAATCTGAAGAAAGACAACCTGAGTGAAATGCTGGCTCGTTTTTCTGAAACGGGTCACAGCCAAATTATGGTTGAACCGGTTGAAGAGGTCAGCAGCTATGGTGTTGTTGATTGCAAAGGGCAGGCATTACAGCCTGGAGACAGTGTACCGATGGTGGGCGTAGTGGAAAAACCCAAGGCGTCAGAGGCACCTTCTAATTTGGCTGTTGTCGGTCGCTATGTAATTTCGGCTGATATTTGGTCTCTGCTGGAAAAAACACCACCGGGAGCGGGTAATGAAATCCAATTAACGGATGCCATTGCCATGTTGATGGAAAAAGAAACCGTTGAAGCGTACCACCTTAAAGGTGTAAGTCATGACTGCGGAAACAAATTGGGTTACATGCGTGCATTTGTAGAATACGGCTTGCGTCACAATACGCTGGGTAATGATTTTTCCGCATGGCTTAATGAAACCGTTAATGAAAATGATGTGAAATAACCTGATTCGATGGCGCTTTGCCTTGTGTTTCGCGGGGCGTCACGAAAAATGGATATAAAATGTACTAGCTCAGACCTGATATGACAGTTACCGATTATTTATACAGGTGTCTGTCAGATTACATCTGGTTCAGATTCTTTTCTGCCCAGATCCGTTTTCCATCGAGTAAAGTGGCCATCGGCGTACGCCCGCAGCACATTTTTCCCTGATGAGTTCGCTCA
>NZ_JAHWCO010000658.1:0-1394 GCF_020054415.1 Candidatus Symbiopectobacterium sp.
GTTTGCATGACTGACGACGGCAACGCTGATGGCCACTTTTGCCATAACCGCGTTTTTTCACAGGAGATGTCTGTTCACAAAACGGGCATCTTACATCAACTTTAGCCACTGTATTCCACATCCAAAACCGGACATTTCACAATGCAATCAACATATTGAATACACGACCCTGCAATTTAATACGCCATTATCATGCCTTCAGCCACCACAACAAGGGAAGACCCACATTAACGCAGTTAATTTGTTATTTATATCGTTACCTGAAACTCGCATAACGTCCACTGGCAACC
Source organism: Candidatus Symbiopectobacterium sp. (assembly GCF_020054415.1). Taxonomy (NCBI): domain Bacteria; kingdom Pseudomonadati; phylum Pseudomonadota; class Gammaproteobacteria; order Enterobacterales; family Enterobacteriaceae; genus Symbiopectobacterium; species Candidatus Symbiopectobacterium sp. The sequence continues at coordinate 291 of NZ_JAHWCO010000658.1, forward strand.
AGCAGTTTTCCTTTATCAGGTAAAAACAATGCTGCCTTACTCACGCAGAGTAAGGCAGCATATCGATGCCAGCGACTTATTGCTATTAGCGGATTTCACACGCCACGCCGTAGAGACCGTTACGCCGTTGCAGCATCTGACCGCCATCACGCGTCAGCGGTACCCAGCCGACGGCACCACGTTTCACCGTCGGTTCGGTAAACATCAGATCGAACGGAATGAAGATATAGAAGCCCTTGGTAAAGCTGCCCTCGCCATAGTCTTTGCTGCTGACATCGGTTTTGGTAGCAAACACCCCGGCGGTGATGCCGCTGTCAAAGCGACGCGACAGATCGACCGTGACACCATAGTCTCCGGCCAGATAGCGCCCGACGCTGATTTTCGCAAACGATCCTTCAACATAAGGCATTTCCCAATACGCGGTAAGGTGCCCGGTCACTACGTCATAATCCGCCGTGCGAATAATGTCATTCGAGTCACGCTGCTTAACGTAGTTGACATCCAGCCCCAGCGCCCAGCGCTCACCGAACGGACGGTACAGCACTTCCGATCCGAACCCGGCATACATCATTTCCAGATAACCGCCGTACACCTGGGTGTACCAGTCTGTCGCTGGGTTATCCATGCGCGTCAATTGCAGGTTGGTCAGCAGCAAATCGGAAGAGGTTACATATTCACGAATCCAAGTTCTGACGCGCGGTGAAGTAGTATCAGTCGGGGGCGTTTTATAATTAAAACGATCGTAGTTGTTGATCAGGTTCAATGACGCTGCCCCACCCACAGACCAGTGATCGCTCAGACGATAATCCGCACTACCTTTCAGCGCCACCTGATACATATAAAACGATTCTGCACCACCTACGGATTGTGTCAAGGCAGGTTCTATTCCGTAGGTAAAGCGCGATGGCTCGCTACGTAGCACCGATTGGCCATTGGGTCGTTTATTCAATATGTTGATTGCAGTGTGAAATGTCCGGTTTTGGATGTGGAATACAGTGGCTAAAGTTGATGTAAGATGCCCGTTTTGTGAACAGACATCTCCTGTGAAAAAACGCGGTTATGGCAAAAGTGGCCATCAGCGTTGCCGTCGTCAGTCATGCAAAC
>NZ_JAHWCO010000590.1:0-3571 GCF_020054415.1 Candidatus Symbiopectobacterium sp.
AACCGCGCTGCTTGAGGGCCTTGTTATAAGAGGGGCAGTTGGTGATTTTAAAATTTTGTTTTGCCATGGAGACCTGATTTTGAAACAACTGTGGTGATCTGCTCCGATGATTACCCAAAAGTTCTATTTATTCAACAAAGCCTATTGAGCATTCTAATCCAAAGTATTAGAATATTTTAATCATGCTGTGAGCTGTATTAATGAAAAATAAAAAAATACTATTCCTTGATGCGTTTAGTGCCAAGGTGTCTGGCGCACAAAAAGTTGCGTTTAACATATTCAATTCACTCATCGCGTTAGATTTTGATGTTGTTACTGTACACCGTTGTGGGTCTAATCCAGTTGCTGATTTATATGATGGAACAAGTTGTGAAAAACTATGCCTTCCTTTTGAATTTTTTTTAAAGAAAATCTTTGGAAGCGGAAACTTTGATGGTAAAACACAGTTTCTTAAATTCTTTCATATAATTAAATACTTTTTCTTTTTGATACTAATTAATCTTTGGGTAATATACCGAACCAAGCAAAAAAAATGTAATTACATATATACATATGATATTAGAGGGTTAAGTTTAGTATGTTTATTTTCAAAATTATTTGGCATTAAAGTTATATGGCATTTACATGGTGAAATTAAAAACTCTTTTATTTTAAAATTAATAATAAAAAACTCATGCTATAGAATAATTTGCCCATCAGAATATATTAAGAATACGATAAAAAATGATACTGCATCTGTGATTCTAAATGGATTTTATTTTCCTCCATACTCAATCGTAGAAAAAGAAAAAAATGTAGACGAAATTAATATACTTTATGTTGGTGCACTAACACCACAGAAAGGAATTCATTTATTAATAGATGTACTCTCTCAAAAAGAATTCTTAGAAAAAAAAATAAAATTAAAGATTGTAGGTGATTATATAGGTCATCTATGGTACTCAAAATTCATTAATGAGCTTATCGATAAGTCTTTAGTCCACGTAGAGATGGTCGGTTGGCAAAATAATGTTGCTAATTACTATCTATGGGCAGATGTAGTTTGCTTTACATCTTTAGAAAGAGGCATCATAAATTATGATGGATGCAATCATTACTTTAAGTCTAGCGAAGCTCTACCAACAGTGTTGATTGAAGCGATTGCCGCTGGTAAGCCTGTTGTATCCACAATAATTGCAGGTAGTCCTGAAATTGTGAACCATGGCTTCACTGGATTTTTAGTAAATGAAGACATTGCACAATATGGAAACGCTATACTTAAAGCTAGAAACTTAAAAATTAATTGCAGTGATATTGATGCTCATAGAGGAAAATTTTCACTGGAAAAGATGAAAACCGAAATCAAAAGATTGTTCTGTGAGGAGTAGTATGCCAAGTATTTCTTATAAAATATTTTCAACTGTACTAGCTCTGACTCCGCTGAAATTTAATATTTTCGTTCTCTATTTTAGAAGATTCAAAGAATTACCCAATTTAAAAATGCCAAAAACATTTAATGAAAAAATTCAATATAGAAAGATTCATGACAGGAACACATTACTTACGATAATGGCTGATAAATTAGCATCGAAAATATATGTCCAAGAGAAAACAGATAGCGTATATATACCAAAAGTATTATGGGAAGGGATCTCTCTAGAATCTCTTTATCATGAAAAATTGCCATCAGACTTTGTTATTAAAGCTAACCATGGAAGCCAAACAAATCTTTTTATTAAAGATAATCAACTTCCACCATTACATGAACTTGAAAAATTGAGACAAAAATGGTTTTCGCACGATCAGGCTAGAGTCCTTGGGGAGTGGGCATATGCAAACATACCAAGAAAAATTTTTATTGAAGAGTTTATGGAGTTTGAAGGATCAGTCCCTGATGATTATAAATTTTTTGTATTTCACGGGAAGGTAAAACTTGTTCAATTCGATGTTGGAAGATTTACTAATCATCAACGTTCAATACTCGACCCTGAATGGAATGAGTATGATCTTGAGTACAGTTACCCTAAAGTAACGCCTCTACCACCAAAACCTTTTTTTTTGGATGAAATGATTCTGGCAGCCGAAAAAATTGCAGAAGATATTGATTTTGCGAGAGTTGATCTTTATTGGTTTGATCAGAAAGTTACTTTTGGTGAGATAACCTTATATCCTGGTGCCGGCTTCGAAAAATTCCCTGATATATTTTACGATGAGTTATTTGGATCTTTTTGGTAATGAATATGAAAAAATTAATGGTAGTGTTGAATATGATCTCATAATTGTGGGTTCTGGTCTATTCGGTAGCATATGTGCAATATGTGCAATATGTGCAATATGTGCATGGCTTTGTTGAATAAATAGAACTTTTGGGTAATCATCGGAGCAGATCACCACAGTTGTTTCAAAATCAGGTCTCCATGGCAAAACAAAATTTTAAAATCACCAACTGGCCCTCTTATAACAAGGCCGGCTTTGTTGAATAAATAGATATTATGCTGCGCATCCATAAATACTGAGAATACCATTAACGTAAAATCAGTATGTTACATACAGAGTTAGCTGATGCATCCAGGGGTGAGCAGAATTTTCGTCCAAAATAGGCATGTCAGAACAGCATCATTCCCTATTATTCAACAAAGCCGCTACGCAGCATAATATCTATTTATTCAACAAAGCCGTATGTACCTGTTCTTGCAAAATTTCCGCGCTACGCTCATCCCCACTATCGCCGTCCCCGTGGTGCTGCTGGGGACGTTTGCCGTGCTCTATGCTTTTGGCTTTAGCATCAACACGTTGACCATGTTCGCCATGGTGCTCGCCATCGGGTTGCTGGTGGATGATGCCATCGTGGTAGTGGAAAACGTTGAGCGCGCAATGAGCGAGGAAGGGCTGAGCCCCAGAGCCGCGACGCGCAAATCAATGCAACAGGTGCAAAGTGCATTGGTGGGTATTGCGCTGGTGCTCTCTGCGGTGTTTGTACCAATGGCGTTTTTTGGCGGCACGACTGGCGCTATTTACCGCCAGTCCTCAATCACCATCGTCTCTGCGATGGTGCTGTCAGTGTTGGTGGCGTTGATTTTAAACCCTGCACTGTGCGCCACGCTGTTGAAACCGCTGGCGAAAGGCGAACACCATGGTAAACGCGGCTTCTTCGGCTGGTTTAACCGTCAGTTTAATCAGCTCTCTGAACGTTATGTGCACGGTGTTGGCAAGATAGTGGTCAAAAGTGGCCGCTGGTTTGTGCTCTACCTTGCGATAATTGGTGCTATGGCGTTCCTGTTTCGCACCTTACCTACCTCGTTTTTGCCGCAGGAAGATCGCGGCGTCTTTATGACTCAGATCCAGCTACCGCCCAGCTCGACACAGCAGCAAACGCTGAAAGTAGTCGAGAAGGTGGAAGCCTATTACATGACGCAAGAGGCTTTGTTGAATAAATAGATTTTATGCTGGCAGTCCAGTGAAACGACGGATCCTCGCAACGCAAAATCATGCAGTTAGGCCTCATGAGAAAACTGTACACCTGAGGGGACAAGCATTTTCTACCAAAACTGGCTTGGCAAAACAGCATGACTCACTATTATTCAACAAAGCC
>NZ_JAHWCO010000238.1:0-2133 GCF_020054415.1 Candidatus Symbiopectobacterium sp.
AGCTCACGCCAGCGCTTGGCGACTTTATGGCGAAGCTCAATGCTGTACCCCATGACGAGCGTCATTGTTAGGTCTTGGTCAAGCAAAAACTCCTGATAGGTGCGTCCTTTGCTGTCTTTGTAATCGGCGGAAAAGTCCGCCGATTGAATATTGAGCGCCTCGAACATTTTGCGGCAATCAGCAAGAACGTCTTTATGTTGTTTTCCGGTCAGCTCCGCAATCTCGCGGCTGGACATGGTTACTGTTTGTGCAATGGTCAAATTTTGCATACAGATATACCTCGTTGGTTAAAACGATAATGGAACCCCGGCACGATACCGGGGCGGGATTAGTGGTTAATGGGGCTTGGTTGAATAAATAGATTTTATGCTGGCAGTCCAGTGAAACGACGGATCCTCGCAACGAAAAATCATGCAGTTAGGCCTCATGAGAAAAGTGTACACCTGAGATGACAAGCATTTTCAACCAAAACTGGCATGGAAAAACCGCATGATTACCTATTATTCAACAATAGCTTTATTCATTCCAAACAAATTAATAACATTTTCAGAAATCCTGAAATCATCATCTGCTGGGCTTTTTTTCAATTTAATTCTTGATTCAAAATTAAGAACGGAACCTTCGGATAAATAACCCCGAGGTAAAGAACACAGGTCTTCAGCGTCAGTTTTTGAAAGACCAAGAATTTCAAGCAAACTAGCCTTTGTAAGCGTTGATGACTCAAAGAGCAGTTTTACACAACGAGGGAAAAGTCTCACAACTTCGGGTAATTTTAAATCATCCAATGGTTCCCCTTTTCTCCATCCACGTGCAGATATACTTTTATACAGACGCTGATACTCTAATGGAGAAATGAGTTCCAAATCTCTTGCCCTTAATATCATTGCTTGAGCAGACATGCCCCATCGAGCCTTTAAGGAAACGAAGTTCTCAAGCGTCGGGAAAGGTGGTAATTCTGTTGAAAATGCTTCTTCTGGTAACATAAAATATGCAGCAAACTTATTTGCCTGTTCTTCGATAACTTTAAAATTAACAACATCCAACCGATTGATATAACGGTGCAATACAATATGACCTAGTTCATGCGCGGCATCAAATCGACTACGGTAATAATTATTTTTATCTGTCGCTAATATTATGTACGGTCTATTTTCTTTATTACTCCATTGAGAATAACCGTCCATCATGACACTGCCTTGCTCAAATCTAGAGCATATGACACCCGCATTTTCTATTACTAAAAGCAAGTCTGATACAGGAGCAATACCTAGCCCCCAAGCCTTGCGGCATTTTGATGCCATAATTTCAATAACTGAATCATCTATAGCCCGATAATCTGTCACATCCAAATGGGGGAGATTTACACTTGGAAAATCAAGATATTGTTGTAATTGCAATGAAATTTCCTGTAGCCATCCCATGTAAACTTCTGATGCACTGCATAAATCCTTGGCAGTATTGGCCAATGTTCTAAAAAAAACAGGAGTCTCTTCTTTTAGAATGGTCGGCTTAACAAACCAGCTGATAGGGCAATTTAGTGCAGCCGCTAAAATAGACAAAGCTTCAGCATCAGGAGCATGGTTACCATTCTCCCACTTTGTTATTGTTGAAGGGGAACGTTCAACCAGGCGACCAAGGTTGATTTTTGATAACCCACGAGCTTCCCTGATTTGGGTAAGTCTCTCGGGTTGAAAGCCCGTAATTCCCACTCTCATATGACCACCCGTTAAGACCCTTCTTGCTCCTTCAACTGTTTTTTCAGCACAGGAATAACCAAGTCGGGTATAATTTGTTCATTAGCACTGTTATACATTCCCAAGAGATCAATTACTGACCAGTTAAAGGGGTTTCCTTTCAGATTTGTAAAGGCTTTGTTGAATAATAGGTAATCATGCGGTTTTTCCATGCCAGTTTTGGTTGAATATGCTTCATGGTGTTTACCTGTGTCGCTTTTCTCGGGTGACTATTGTACCGAAATATGTCAGTAAAAACCGTTGTAGAACCCCGGCGCGATCCCGGGGCGGGATTAGTGATTAGTGGCGTTGCAGGAACTGGTTAACGTTCGCCTGTTGCCATTTTTCGAGCGCGTGGGTCATGACGCCGTAATGCTGCTGCGTGCTCTCTTCAAGCATC
>NZ_JAHWCO010000357.1:0-1515 GCF_020054415.1 Candidatus Symbiopectobacterium sp.
CACCGTTCAGTAGTGTTTTTTTCCGTCCATGCAGCAATGGCTGATTCATCTAGCCATACGGTTAGAGAACCGCGCTGCTTGAGGGCCTTGTTATAAGAGGGCCAGTTGGTGATTTTAACATTTTGTTTTGCCATGGAGACCTGATTTTGAAACAACTGTGGTGATCTGCTCCGATGATTACCCAAAAGTTCTATTTATTCAACAAAGCCTGCTGAGCCTCCTCTTTATCGCATCTGGGACTCGATCTCTTCGGTATCGCTGTGCCCTGTTTTCACGGGGACATCGCCGGGCATTACCCAGATGCTACGAGGTCATCCTCTCAGGGAGAAACATAATGATTTACTGGATCTTTTTAGCCTGCGCGATTGCGGCAGAAATTATCGGTACGCTGAGTATGAAATACGCCAGCCTCAGCGGTAGCCCGCTGGGACATATGGTGATGTATGGCATGATTGCACTCTCCTACCTTTTGCTATCGATCTCCATAAAGCGCGTTGCAATGAGCGTGGCTTATGCGTTGTGAGAAGGTATCGGTATTATCTTTATCACGTTGTTTAGCGTCATGCTGTTTGATGAATCCCTTTCAGTGTTAAAAGTCATCGGGCTGGCAATATTGTTGGTAGGTATCCTGCTGGTGAAATCGGGGGTACGTAAAGCCCCAGCGGCCAATACAAAGCGAGGAAACCATCATGTTACCGTTTGAATGGCAGCATGCGGCGTTCCTGGGTCTAGCAATTTTATTGGAGATTGCCGCCAACATTTTCCTTAAACTGTCGGACGGCTTTCGCAGCCTGTGGCTTGGGATATTATCACTGATAAGCGTATTGGCCGCATTTAGTGCTCTGGGACAAGCGGTAAAGGGTATCGATCTCACCGTTGCTTACGCGCTGTGGGGAGGATTTGGTATTGCAGCTACCTTGGCAGCCGGGTGGATATTGTTCGGCCAGCGACTCAACAAAAGCGGCTGGATTGGATTGTGGCTGCTGTTACTGGGAATGTAGCTGATTAAACTAGCGTAAAAATAAAGCGTCTGACGCATCGACCTCAAACAGTCATTCCCACCCACCTCCGTCATTCCCGCGAAGGCCGGAATCTCTGGTCAGTAAACGCGTTTCGTCTCACAGAGATCCCCGTCTTTCGCCGAGGATGACGAGGGGGTAAACTGGGTTGGTCATCAGTCAGAGCTCCTTACGGCGCTCTTCATGTTCATATCTGGGTCTTCCCTTGTTGTGGTGGCTGAAGGCATGATAATGGCGTATTAAATTGCAGAGGTCACCACCATGGACGAAAAGTATCTCTACGCTCATATCCTCAACCTGTCTATTCCGTGGCAGGTAAAGTCTCTTTCTCTCGATGAGAATGACGGTTCTGTTACCGTTACAGTCGGTATCGCTGAAAACTCTCAGTTAACCTGTCCAACCTGCGGGAAACACTGTCCTATTCACGATCACCGACATCGTAAATGGCGCCATCTCGATACCTGCCAGTTCGCGACAATAGTCGAAGCTGATGTAC
>NZ_JAHWCO010000036.1:0-2303 GCF_020054415.1 Candidatus Symbiopectobacterium sp.
CATTGTTAGCAAGCTGTATACACAGCGTATTGAGCGTACACATCTGACACTGCGTAACCGATTGCAACGGCTCAATCGCAAGACGCTCGGATATTCAAAATCATCCGAAATGCACGATAGGATCATCGGTACTTACATCGAACGTGAGTACTATGTTTGATGCTACATCAACTCATTGAATAAACGACCTGTAAATAGCGTTTTTCCATCACGATATTATTTACCACCGGGTAGGTGACACCGGTAAAACAATCAGCAAACACCGCCGCATCGGCCATATAGCGGTACAAACCACGCATTGCCATCGGGGTAGTAGGCAACGGCGCTTTGGTCGCCGTCAGACGATAGGTGTTGGAGGATACAATCGGCGCACCGTCACGATCAAGCATTTCCAGACCATTATCCAGCGGTCTGAAGTAACTTTTTTCGCCTTGCACATCGGTGAGCACGAGCTTATCCGCCGTTCGCGCCCATCTGCCATAGGTGGCAAACACGCGGTTGCCGGGGCGATCGGTTTGATAATGATGCTGCAGTATAAACGTGCCATTTTCAGCCAGGAATAATGACGTATCGATACCGGCACAATCTGCACAAGGCAATACACCACGATAACTCTGCGCCATGGGCTGCAATGCTTCCTCACGCACTGGTTTGGGCGTATGACATCCCATCAACCCTGCTGCCACAAAAACCAGTAGTAAGCCAAGCGCCATTTTTTTCACGCTATTCTCCTCCCCATCTTCTCCTGTCACCCAAGATCATGACGATTATTGGGCCGGTTGCCACTCTGTAAAGATAATTTCCAGATTATTCTTATCATCAGACAACCACACCGAACGATCCTGAAGGGTTGCCTGTAACGTCATCGTGCGCTGTGTCATTGCAGCCAACGCCTGCAATTGGCGATCGTCTAAAAAACGGACGGCAAGATTACGATACGGCCGCAACTTTTGCTCCATCTATTGCCACCAAACATGGGCCGCTCGCTCACCATAGACATAGAGCACAACGTTCGGAGACTGGTTGCAGGCTTTTTTGAGCCGACGCTCATCTGGCAACCCCAATTCAATCCACAGCTTCAGCGCCAGTGTATCATCACGCAACCAGATTTCCGGTTCGTCATAGGCACATAACCCCTTGGTGAAGCGTAAATTTTCATCCGCATGACAGATCCACGCCAGCAGCCGTAGCATCACACGCTGTTCAGTTTCTGAGGGGTGCTGCGCCAAGGTCAAATTGGCATAGTAAAAAAAGAGCGGTCCAAATCCGCAATGTTCACTGCTGCTTTATAACTCGTTGCTTTTAATGCCATTCGATACCTCTTCTCCGTCTGCAACCAGTGTACCTTGTGAACCGGTGAGACGCACAGCATACCGATAACAATTCAGAAAACAGACCGGTCACAGCGCCAAGTATATTGTGTAAAAAGGTTAAAATTGTGCGCTAACTGAAGCATTACTTAACACCGGAATGCTGATATCCTGCTGATGCCTATGCTATAGTCCTTTTGATAACGAATACTTATTTTCGTGGGATTATCTCCCCTTATCAGCAAAAAACGAGGCCATCGCGGCGACAACAGGCACAAAAGCCTACGGCGTTGGACTTCCAAGGGAGGATATTGTGCAGCAACATTCTGAATTGGTTCGTCGTTTATACGCGGAGATCGCCAGCGGCAATCTGGGCTACATACCCGATGCATTAGGTTGTGTTTTGCAAACTCTGGATGGGATCGCAGCCAATGGCGACTTGCCGTCCACCGTCAGGGAACAGGCTGCCTTCGCCGCAGCTAACTTATTTGTGAGCGATTATGTCAATGAGTAACGAATATCAACCCATCAATTGTGATGATTACGATAGCCTTGAGGCTACGTGCCAGCAACATCTGACGCTGACGCTCGAGTTGCGCAGCGGTGAAACCCTTACAGGCAAGGCCAAGGATATTGTCTCGCGCAAGCAAGTGGAATATCTTGTGGTGGAAGAAAATGGCGCACTGCGAGAGTTGCGTCTGGATCATATCGTGAGCTTCAGCAATCCAGGTATCGGCAAAGTGGTGGTGAGTGAATCCTGATTGGTCACACAACCAACACGCGATACAACGTTTAGTCAACGGACAACCTAAACCTAGGTTGGGTCGTGTATTCAATATGTTGATTGCAGTGTGAAATGTCCGGTTTTGGATGTGGAATACAGTGGCTAAAGTTGATGTAAGATGCCCGTTTTGTGAACAGACATCTCCTGTGAAAAAACACTGTTATGGCAAAAGTGGCCATCAGCGTTACCGTCGTCAGTCATGCAAACAC
>NZ_JAHWCO010000224.1:0-5375 GCF_020054415.1 Candidatus Symbiopectobacterium sp.
ATCGTGCATTTCGGATGATTTTGAATATCCGAGCGTCTTGCGATTGAGCCGTTGCAATCGGTTACGCAGTGTCAGATGTGCACACTCAATACGCTGTGTATACGGCTTGCTAACAATGTGTTTTACTTTTGGAAGTTCGTCGTTGTAAGCCCTGTAGGTATCTGTGTTTGCATGACTGAAGACGGTAACGCTGATGGCCACTTTTGCCATCACCGTGTTTTTTCACAGGAGATGTCTGTTCACAAAACGGGCATCTTACATCAACTTTAGCCACTGTATTCCACATCCAAAACCGGACATTTCACACTTCAATCAACATATTGAATACACGACCGTCTGGTGGTGCGTGAATCCGATATTGGCAAACCCACTGTTGCGGTGGGCTTTTTTGCCGATGTGATTCCGGGCGAACATCAGGCGGCGTTGCCGGTGCTGCTGCAAGAGATCGAACGCGTGAAGCGCTATCCGCTCAGCGAGCGCGACATTGTTGCGCTTAAAAACGATATTCGACAAGCGGCCAATCGCATGGCTGACAATGTGGAATCACGCGAGTTTGCCGATTGGGTTCAGCAACTCTCGGCTAGCTGGCTGCAAAGCAAACCCTATGTCAGCGCGCAGCAGGTTAGTCGTGATGCCCTGACGCTGCTGCCGACCATCACTCCGCAAGAGGTGAATCGTCATTTGCAGCGTTGGCTGGCCGCGTCGGATACGCTGGTGCAATTCAGCGTACTTGGCAATGCGTCGTTTACCCTACCGACGGCAACGGTGATAACCACTGAGCTACAAAAAGCCCGCGCGGTTAATCTTGCCACCGCGCCGTTGCCGTTGGCGAAAGTGGTGCCGGAACTGCCTGTGGTTACCACGACGGGTAAGCGCACTGCGGTGCAACACTTCCCGCAGCAGCAGGTGGAGCAATGGCAGCTTGCGAACGGCGATCGCGTGGTTTACTTGCGCACGCCGCTGGCGCACGACAAGTTTTACCTGTCGGCCTATAGCAATGCCGGTTTTATGGCGAAAACGCTCAACCCCTGGCAGGCGCAAATTGCCAGCCAGATTGTGGTGCAGATTGGTCCACAGGGCTGTCGTGCAGAGAATTTGCGCGACTGGAAACAAGCGCAAGCGGTGTCGTTTAACGTCAGCCAAAGTGCGGATGAGTTGCAGATCACCGGACTATCCACGCTGAAACAGGTTCATTCGCTGTTCCAGCTTTATCATGCAATGAACACGCAGGCGAGCGTTGACGCCAGCGTCATGAAAGACAGTCTGGCATCTCCGATGCGCCAACGGGCCAACCGCAGCCAGTCGTCAGGCGATCTGCGTCAGCGGGAAATGACGCGTTTGCGCTTTGGGCAGCCCGCGTATCAAGAGCCTGATCAAACGCAATTGCGCGGTGTCACCGCGCCGATGTTGCCCACCCAATGGCAACAGACAGTAAGCGTACCGGTAACCTATTACCTGATGGCGAACCAACCGGCAGAGACGTTCTTGCCGCTGGTGGAACGTTATCTGGCATCATTGCCGCGTGCTACCCAGCTGGCTATCACGCCACATCGGGCGCTGGCTGGCACACGCGAATCAACCGTGGCGTTGAATATCGAACCTCGCTCAGAAGTGCGGGACTAGAGTTATACCGAACAACCCTGGACGCCACAGACGGCGGTACAAGTTAGCGTTGCGCGCAACCTGGCAAATAAATATCTGAAAAACAGCCTGCGCGATGAGGCGTTGGGTATTTACCATATGCGCCTAGACAGTGAGTTGGCCGACAAGGCCCAGCGCATCGAGACCGAGATAAGCTTTACCGCTTCTCCTGAGCGGTATCATGAACTGTGGCAGCGCGCCGAACAGGTGCTGGTCAACTTGCCGCAGACGATGTTGAACAGCAGCGCCAGCAATTTATCCGCGCGGAGCAAGGGCGTAACAATGATCTCACCACCCAGCAGCGGCGCCTGATACTGAGCGATCGCCACTACTGCGATCCGCGATATCTGAGTGACGTGGCAAACCTCGCGCAGGTGGTGACATTAGAGTGCGTGCGTGCAATGGCAGCCAAGCTGCTCAACCCGGCTAACCGCGTGCTGTTACTGTCATTGCCGCGAGAAGGTGCTGAAACAGCGGACAGCGCAACGGATGGAGACGTCACCCTATGAGCGCATTATGGGAACTGTGCCGCCCTTTCTGGGGCGGATGGCGCAGTTGGCGCGCCTGGTCGCTGCTGGCTGTTGCTGTCTCCATGGGCTTCGGCATCGTCTATCTCAACGTGCAGATCAACGAATGGAGCCGGGTGTTTTACGACACGCTCAGCACCTACGACAGCAGCAAGCTGTTTGGCTTGATGAAAGAGTACACGGTCTACATCCTGCTCTATATCGGTGTTTTTGTTTATCAGGACTGGTTTACCAGCTTGTTGGTGATCCGTTGGCGTAGCGCCCTGACCGCGCAATTTGTTGATGGCTGGCTGGCAAAGCGTACTTTTTATAGCATGTCGTTAACCGGGAAAATTGACAACCCGGATCAGCGTATAGCCGAAGATATCAATCTGTTTACAGATAAATTGGTCAGCATGGTGGCTGCCTTTATCATCAATGCGGGTCGGTTATCGTCGTTTATGATCATTCTCTGGCAGCTCTCTAGCGTGCAACGCTTTACCCTGTTTGGTCGTGAGTGGGCGATCTCCTGCTATCTGGTGTGTGTGGTGATTATCTACACCGTGGTGGGTACTTTGATTACGCATTTGGTGGGGAAAAAACTGCACGGCATCAGCTATGCCCGACAGCGCTCAGAAGCGGATTTCCGTGCCGCGCTGTTGCGTAAACACGACAATGCGGAACAAATCGCGCTCTATGGTGGTGAGGCGCAGGAAAAAACCTATCTGGCGCGCCATGTTAGCGATGTCGCCCGCAGTTGGCGTCAACTGATGGACGCGAAGCGTAATATGGGTTTCTTCACCTCCGGCTATATGCGTGTCAGTCTGATTGTGCCCATTTTTGCCGCGCTGCCTGCCTTTTTATCGAAAACGGTGACGCTCTGCGGCTTAATGCAGATCCGCAGCGCGTTTGCTTAGGTGCACGGTGCGCTTAGCTGGTTTATTCACATGTATGTGGAGTTAACCATGCTTTCAGCCAGCATCCAGCGTTTGGTCCAGTTCAAGCAGGAAATTGATCGCCATCAGCCGCAGCAGGCGGAACCGGACGTGGGCGAATGTCTGAGTATCGAGAAGCTGTCATTTGCTACGCCACAGGGCACCCCGCTGTTAAACGATGTGGCGCTGCACTGTGCGCAGGGAAGCTGGAGCAAACTGTCCGGGCCAAGTGGATTGGGTAAATCGACGCTGCTGCGTACCTTGAACGGACTGTGGCCCTACTATCGCGGGCAGTGGCAAGCGCAAGCGGGCCGCTCGCTACTGTTGCCACAGAAAAGCTATTTGGTGCAGGGTACGCTGGCGGAGGTGTTGTGTTACCCGCACCCACCGCTCAAGGATGTCAGCACCATGCAGCACACCTTGGAACGGGTTGGCCTCGGTGAGTGGTGCGATCGTTTGGCTGAGCGACATAACTGGGATTGTATCTTTTCCGGTGGTGAACGACAGCGGCTGGCCTTCGCCCGCGCGTTGATCGCTAAACCGGATACGCTCTATCTGGATGAGGCTACCAGCAGTCTCGATCACGGTGCGGCGCGTGTGTTGCTGAGCGAGCTTAAACAGGCGCTGCCGGCGTGTACGGTGATCGCTATAACCCACCAGCGTGAACTGGACGATCTGTTCCAGCATAATTACGACCTCACCACATTTCGCGCGGTGACGGCGGGATAACGTCATCAATCAGAAGGAAGGCCTGTGTGGCCTTCCTTCGGTCATCCCGTTCTGATTGCTGATGTGAAAGGCAATTATTACTTTCTGTGGTACGTTGCTTCGGTTAGGTTATCTGAATCACGTTTGCTGGAGCAGAATAATGATCGTAAGAACATGGCACGGATGCGTTCCCGTTTCGCATGCAGCGGGATTTGCGGCACACCTAGATGTCACGGGCATTCAACACTCCCAAAGCATACCGGGCAATTTGGGGGCAGCGGTCAAAAGGGTTACGCAAGGCGATTGTGAGCATTTCTTTCTTGCCACCTATTGGCAAGATATTGAAGCGGTAAAAGCGTTTGCGGGCGAAGATTACCATGTTGCCGTCACCTACCCTGACGATGAACAGTTTGGCCTGTTGTCCGATCCTTATGTTTTTCAACATGAGGTTGAGTCCGCCTCGTCGCTATAATTTGGCAGCAGGCTTACTGATGGGGAGTTTGTTCGTACCGCCAATGTATTAGGTCGCTCGCTTCCCCTTACTGTGATAATCGACGATAATCTTGCCCGCTTGACCGTTTTTTTACTGCACTTTTCTCAGGCCTGAGACTCAAACCCTCACGTATGCAATCGTGGGGTGGCACAGGTGCCGCTCACTGTTAAAGGAATTTATGTTATGAGGTTTCGCTCCGTTCGGTTGATTGTTCCCTGTGTGCTGGCCGCCTTTTTGTTGACGGGATGTAGCGCGCGCTCTAACTTCTCCTGGTCCAGCCTGTCGCCGTTCAACTGGTTTGTCAGCAAAATAGAGGTGTCGGATGCCGGTGTCGGCGGGCTTAATGGCGGCACTCCGCTGGCACAAGAGCCGATAAACCAGGCGCTGAACGGTAATTATCGTTTACGCAGCGGTATGGGCACCACTAACGGCCAAATCACGGCGTTCTATCAGGCGCTGGATGGTAATGAGATCAAGTTGTTGATCAGCGGTAAGCCCAAAGCGCAGGTCAATCGCGTCGAGGTTATGGATGCGAAAATTGCCAGCGTATGGGGCGTGAAAATCGGGGATGCATTCAGCGCCCATTACAGTAAAGCCTTTGAGGTCTGCCAGCTTGCTCAAGGGGATGATGCCCGCAGCGTAGAGTGCGTTGAATCGCAAAGCAAGAACGTCAGTTATCTCTATTCCGGTGACTGGAACGGCCCGGAAGGCTTAATGCCCTCTGATGATATTCTGCAAACTTGGCACGTCAGCAAAATCATCTGGTACGCGCAAGCGCGTGACTGATTTTTATCGTCTCGACCTTTCTTAAGCCACACCTATAATGCTTGGCGCGGTAACGCGCCAACGTCGTAGCGTTTCAATTCTCTCATCGTTTATTTTTATCCTTT
This sequence comes from Candidatus Symbiopectobacterium sp., assembly GCF_020054415.1. NCBI lineage: Bacteria > Pseudomonadati > Pseudomonadota > Gammaproteobacteria > Enterobacterales > Enterobacteriaceae > Symbiopectobacterium > Candidatus Symbiopectobacterium sp. The sequence continues at coordinate 5,174 of NZ_JAHWCO010000224.1, forward strand.
GTTTGGCTTTGTTGAATAAATAGAACTTTTGGGTAATCATCGGAGCAGATCACCACAGTTGTGGCTTTGTTGAATAATAGGTAATCATGCTGTTTTTCCATGCCAGTTTTGGTTGAAAATGCTTGTCATCTCAGGTGTACACTTTTCTCATGAGGCCTAACTGCATGATTTTACGTTGCGAGGATCCGTCGTTTCGCTGGGC
>NZ_JAHWCO010000069.1:0-2201 GCF_020054415.1 Candidatus Symbiopectobacterium sp.
ATGGGGCGGGAACTCAATAGCATAATCAACAACCGCGCGTTCAGTGGCTTCGTCGGCGCGGTTCTTCAGGTTCGGAACCCGGCGGTTCTGGTTAACCAGCGCATCAATGCCGCCTTCAGCAGCCAGTTCCTGATAGCGGTAAAATATATCGCGTGACACGCCCATGATCTTGCATACTTTTGATACGTTACCGAGTTCTTCGGCGAGATTGAGCAGGCCGGCTTTGTGTTTGATAATGGGATTGTTAGTATGAAGCATGAGAGTTACCTCGCGTTTTGTTTAAGGATTAGGCACCCATATCAAAACCTGTAACTCTCAACCTTTCAAGGTCCCGTGTCAGATCTAGTCGCGACTAATACACCGGATCACGCTATTAGGAATGCCGAACAGTATTCGCATCACGTAACAATCGACCCGTATGGGGCGCAGTCGTTACAAGTTCTGATTTATTCAACAAAGCCTAACGGCGCTTAAAAAGTATGATCTGTCGTTGAATTCTTTACTTATATTTTTCCGCATTACTGTCTACAGGCTTGTTTTATTGGCGCAGAGACGTATAAATAAACCCCTGACGTAAATGGATACCCACCGGTTTACCTGATGTACTGGGTATCTGAGCGTGATTTTCAACTGACAGGGCAGGAGATATCCATGTACCAACACAGAGACTGGCAGGGCGCACTGCTCGATTTTCCGGTAAATAAAGTGGTTTGCGTTGGCAGTAACTACGCAGACCACATCAAAGAAATGGGAAACTCGGTCGCTCTTGAACCCGTGCTATTTATCAAACCTGAGACCGCATTGTGCGATCTGCGCCAACCGGTAGCTATTCCGAAAAACCTGGGTTCGGTGCATCACGAAGTTGAATTGGCGGTGCTGATTGGCACGCCGCTTAAGCAGGCGAATGAAGAGCGCGTGGCGCGAGCGATTGCCGGTTACGGTGTTGCGCTGGATTTGACGCTGCGTGACATTCAATCCGAGTGCCAAAAGGCCGGTCGCCCATGGGAAAAGGCCAAAGGGTTTGATGGCGCTTGCCCGATTTCGGGGTTTATTCCCGTCGCCGAGTTTGGCGATCCGCAGCAGACGGATTTAGGTGTGAAAGTGAATGATGAAATCCGCCAACAGGGCAACACGCGCGATATGATCACGCCGATTCTACCATTGATTGCTTATATGAGCGGCTTTTTCACACTGCGCGCGGGTGATGTGATCCTGACCGGAACCCCAGCAGGCGTTGGCCCAATTGTGTCAGGCGATATGCTGACCATCACCATCAATGATCGCAGCCTCTCCACGCGGATTATCTGATCTTTCTCTGACCCGTTCCCATAGGGAACGGGTAAAGCGCTTGCTTCACTCCGCTAAATCCGTTATACCCCTCCCACACGTTGTAGGTGTGGTTGGCGGGTCGTTTGTGCGTTGCCAGATAACATAAAGATTGATGGGATACTGTGCATGAGCGAACGCGATTTTTGGCAGCAAAAAACTTTGTCTGAAATGTCCGATCAAGAGTGGGAGTCCCTGTGTGATGGCTGCGGTCAGTGCTGCTTGCATAAACTTATTGATGAAGACACGGAGGAACTCTACTTCACCAACGTTGCCTGTAATCAGTTAAACATCAAAACCTGCCAATGCCGCAACTATGAGCGGCGATTTGAGTATGAGCCGGATTGCATCAAATTGACGCGGGAAAACCTGCTCTCTTTCGACTGGTTGCCTGCTACCTGCGCTTATCGATTGATTCACGAAGGCAAGGGCCTACCCGGCTGGCATCCGCTACTAGCAGGTAATAAAGCGCTGATGCACAGTGAACGCATCTCTGTGCGTCACATTGCGGTGCGTGAAACCGAAGTTGTCGATTGGCAGGACCATATCCTGAATAAACCGGAGTGGGCGCGATAAGTATTGTTGTGCAGCGTTTTTGATTGTTGTTATTAGGGTCTTCCCTTGTTGTGGTGGCTGAAGGCATGATAATGGCGTATTAAGTTGCAGAGGTCACCACCATGGACGAAAAGTCTCTCTACGCTCATATGTATTAGTCGCGACTAGATCTGACACGGGACCTTGAAAGGTTGAGAGTTACCGGTTTTGATATGGGTGTCTGATCCTTAAACAAAACGCGAGGTAACTCTCATGCTTCATACTAACAATCCCATTATCAAACACAAAGCCGGCCTGCTCAATCTCGCCGAAGAACTCGG
>NZ_JAHWCO010000277.1:0-1145 GCF_020054415.1 Candidatus Symbiopectobacterium sp.
ACTCGGTGAAGAAGGTCGTATGGCTGGCAATCCAGGCGGCCTCACAGAAATGGACGATGCCCTTACAGGACTGGCGTATGGCAATGAGTCGCTTTATTATCGAGTTCGGTGACCGCCTTGACGGTCACTTCTGAGGAAAGGCATTTACACAAAATCCTAAACAGGCTCGCACAACTGCGTAACACGTATTTCCTTTTATCACTTACTCTGGTTTTTTCCGCGCTTACCGCAACCGTCAGTACCGTGCTAAACCTTCCCGAGCCTAGCTTATTGTTGATGCTGATAGGGTTTTACGGACTGATGTTTTTGACCCACAAACTCGCCAACAGTCCAGCAGGTATTCTGGCAGCATTTGCGCTCACGGGTTTTATGGGGTACACGTTGGGCCCGATTCTGAGCTCACTGATTGCCTCCGGCGCCTCTGACATTATCATGCTTGCATTGGGCGGCACGGCCCTGGTCTTTTTCTGCTGTTCTGCCTATGTTCTAACAACGCGCAAGGATATGTCATTCCTGTCCGGAATTATGATGGCGGGATTTGTTGTTCTGACCGTCGGGGTGATTGCCAATCTGTTCCTGCAACTTCCGGCGTTACATCTTGCGTTGAGTGGCTTGTTCATTCTGTTTTCTGCAGATGCCATTCTCTGTGAAACCAGCAACATCATTCACGGTGGTGAAACGAATTATATTCGTGCCACGGTTAGCCTGTACGTTTCCATTTATAACCTGTTCGTGAGCATGTTAAGCATCATGCGCAACGACTAACCTGATTGAGGTTTCTGCCTTTATCTGTATTAGTCGCAACTAGATCTGACACTGGACCTTGAAAGGTTGAGAGTTACCGGTTTTGATATGGGTGTCTGATCCTTAAACAAAACGCGAGGTAACTATCATGCTTCATACTAACAATCCCATTATCAAACACAAAGCCGGCCTGCTCAATCTCGCCGAAGAACTCGGTAACGTATCAAAAGCCTGCAAGATCATGGGCGTGTCACGCGATAGATTTTACCGTTATCAGGAACTGGCTGCTGAAGGCGGCATTGATGCGCTGGTTAGCCAGAACCGCCGGGTTCCGAACCTGAAGAACCGCGCCGACGAAGCCACTGAACGCGCGGTTGTTGATTATGCTATTGAGTTCCCGC
>NZ_JAHWCO010000298.1:0-13402 GCF_020054415.1 Candidatus Symbiopectobacterium sp.
TATCGCGTGACACGCCCATGATCTTGCAGGCTTTTGATACGTTACCGAGTTCTTCGGCGAGATTGAGCAGGCCGGCTTTGTGTTTGATAATGGGATTGTTAGCATGAAGCATGAGAGTTACCTCGCGTTTTGTTTAAGGATTAGACACCCATATCAAAACCGGTAACTCTCAACCTTTTCAAGGTCCAGTGTCAGATATAGTCGCGACTAATACACATTACAGCGCATCATGGGGTACGCCAACATCATGCAACCCATGGTCTATGCGCACTTTGCGCCGGACTTTTTGCGAGATGCCATATCCAATAATCCCTTGGCCAAAAGTATCCATATTCTGTCCATCGATATGGTCTAAATAAGCCTGAAACGCGCCTTGGTTTAATTTTAACTTATTGAAAAACATATAAAGTTAAAAAACTTCCGAGGGCGATAAAGGCGCCCACGGGTGCCTTTATTGTTTATGCGCAGACGCTTATTTTTTGCCGCCCGGTACGCTGAAACGCTTGTTGAAGCGCTCAACACGACCACCGGTGTCAACGACGCGTTGTTTACCGGTATAGAACGGGTGGCATTCGCCACAAACGTCCAGGTTCAGATCGTGACCCACGGTAGAATGGGTTTTGATAACGTTACCGCAAGAACACGTTGCAGTAATCGCTACATAATTCGGGTGAATACCTTTTTTCATGGCAAACCTCTGTTAAGGTCGTGTCGCTATCCAGCCCTGTTTCGCCAGACACCACACGAAGTTAAGCACTGTACTGTACATTGACTTTCTACGATCAGTATGCGCTTCGCCATCGCGCCGGTCATTACACCACGCATAGCAAAGTCGTATAAAGGCGGGGAATCATACAGAAATTAGCCAGCCGATGCAATCAGGTAACACATTTTAGCCTGCAACCTGTACACTGGCGGCGCAAGCACCCATGACGTCCGCGGAGCGGTAACACATCGTACCGTCGGGCTGCGCTGTGCAGGGAAAACAGCAGAGCGCCAGAGTTATCAGCCGGAGAAAGCATGTCCATCGTTCAGGTCGCATTGCCCGTGCCGCTGGCACGCACATTCGATTACCTGCTGCCCGCAGGCATGACGCCATTGCCGGGCGTGCGCGTCAGTGTGCCTTTTGTCAACCGCAAGGCAATTGGTATTGTCGTTGCGTGCAGCGATCACAGCGAACTTCCGGTAGAACAGCTCAAATCCATTCACGACGTGCTCGATGCGCAGCCTCTTTTCCCTGACAGCCTGTGGCGCATTCTTCTCTGGGCCGTGGGATACTATCACTATCCTATAGGTGAGGTACTGTTCCACGCCTTGCCGATTTTGCTGCGACAGGGCAAACCTGCCCATCGCGCTCCGCTCTGGCAATGGTTCGCCACCGAACAAGGTAAAGCCACACCGCTCGCCACGCTGGCGCGAGCCCGCAAACAGCAGCAGGCGCTGGCAGCCCTAATACAAGGTGCGCTGTACCGCCATCAGGTGAATGAATACGGTCTGACGGAGACCGCATTGCAGGCACTGCGCACCAAAGGGTTGTGCGATATCAAGGCCATCGACGCGGAGGTGCAAGACTGGCGTCATCAGCCCATCACCCATGATGAACGACTGCGCCTCAATACCGAGCAGGCGACCGCAGTGGGCGCTATTCGCAGCGAAGACAGCCATTTTACCGCCTGGCTACTGGCCGGGATCACTGGCTCCGGAAAAACCGAGGTGTACCTGAGCGCGCTGGAAAACGTGTTATCACAAGGCAAGCAGGCACTGGTGCTGGTGCCCGAGATCGGCTTGACGCCACAGACCATTGCACGTTTCCGCACACGCTTCATCGCGCCAGTGGATGTTCTGCACTCGGGACTGAACGACAGCGAGCGTCTGGCGGTTTGGCTGCGCGCACACAGCGGAGAATCCGCGATTGTTATCGGCACCCGCTCTGCGCTGTTTACCCCGTTTGCTCGCCTGGGAATGATCATCATCGATGAAGAGCACGACGGCTCATATAAACAGCACGAAGGATGGCGCTATCACGCGCGTGATTTGGCGGTGTTCCGCGCCAGAGAGGAAAATATTCCCATCGTGCTCGGCTCCGCCACGCCGGCGCTGGAAACGCTCTATAACGTGCAGAACGGCAAATACCGTCAGCTCACGCTACGCAAGCGTGCGGGCAATGCACAACCTGCGCGTCAGCATATCCTCGATGTCAAAGGATTACCGCTCACCAGCGGCCTGTCACGGCCGCTGATTACCCGCATTCGCCACCATTTGGAATACAACAATCAGGTTATCCTGTTTCTTAATCGCCGGGGTTTTTCGCCGGTGGTGATGTGCCACGAATGTGGTTGGATCGCGGAATGCCAGCGCTGCGAGCACTATTACACCTATCACCAGCAGCAGCGTCAGCTCCGTTGCCACCATTGTGACAGCCAGCGTCCGGTGCCGCAGCAGTGTCCGCACTGCGGTTCAACGCATCTGGTGCCAGTTGGTTTGGGCACCGAGCAGTTGGAGGCATCGCTGACCTCCCTGTTCACCGATGTGCCAATTACCCGTATCGATCGCGACACCACCAGCCGCAAAGGCATGCTGGAACAGCAACTGGCGCAGGTGCGTCAAGGAGATGCGCGCATTCTTATCGGAACGCAGATGCTGGCAAAAGGGCACCATTTCCCGGATGTCACGCTGGTGGCGCTGATGGATGTCGATAGCTCGCTGTTTTCTGCCGATTTTCGTGCAACAGAACGTTTTGCACAGCTCTATACGCAGGTTTCCGGACGTGCCGGACGCGCCGGGAAGAGCGGCGAAGTGGTGCTGCAAACCCATCACCCTGACCATCCGTTACTGCAATTGCTGCTACAAAAGGGCTACGACGCCTTCGCCAGTCAGACGCTGAAAGAACGCCAGAGCGTGTTTCTACCCCCCTACACCAGCCACATTCTGTTCCGCGCCGACGATCACGATAATCAGCATGCGCCGCTTTTCCTCCAGCAACTGCGCAACCTGTTGGAAAGCAGCCCGCTCAAGGATGACGCGCTCTGGCTGCTCGGCCCGGTTCCCGCATTGCAACCCAAACGCGCCGGGCGCTTTCGCTGGCAATTGCTGTTGCAGCACCCTTCCCGCGCCACGCTTCAGCGTGTCGTTAAAGCCTCACTGCCGCTTATCCCTCTACTGCCCGAAGCGCGAAAAGTGAAATTGGTGTTGGATGTCGACCCCACCGATAACTGATCGCCGTCGTTAACGCACAGCGAAAAAATGCGAACGGTGCCGAAAAAACGACATCCTTCACATCTTTTATGCAATCTGAGCAGCAAAACTTGCGCGCCATCTGTTAAGCGTAGGCAGATAAACAGTATCCTTAGCAAAATGGGTGGTATAAGCCTGTCGGGCAAAAAAATCGGGCGGCGAGCGTGCCGCCGTCCTGTTCGCCAATCGCATACGATGCAAGGAGAACCGCGTTGGACTATAAAAATGACACCACGCCGGCGACGATGAAAGACGTGGCAGAGGTCGCGGGTGTATCGACCGCCACGGCCTCCCGAACGTTAATGAACCCGGAGAAGGTCTCGAGCCAAACGCGTAAGCGGGTTGAACAAGCCGTGCTCACCGTGGGTTACGCGCCGCATGCGCTTGCCCGTCACGTAAAATGCAGCGAGTCACGCACGCTGCTCGCGATTGTGCCAAATATTTGCGATCCCTTTTTTACCGATGTCCTGCGTGGTATCGAAGAAACAGCCGCAAAACAAGGTGATCTGGTACTGATTGGCGATTGCGCTCACCAGCATCACAAAGAAAAGTCCTTCGTGGATTTGATTATCACCAAGCAGATTGATGGCATGTTGCTGCTCGGTGCCAATCTGCCGTTTAGCGCCAGCAGAGAGGAGCGGCGCAACCTGCCGCCGATGGTGATGGTCAACGAGTTCTCACCCGATCTGGAATTGCCGACGGTGCACATCGATAATCTCACCGCCGCCTTTGATGCCGTTTATTATCTGCACCAGCTCGGACATCGCCGTATTGCTTGTATCGCGGGTCCCGAAAACATGCATCTGAGCGAATACCGCTTGCAAGGTTATATTCAGGCGCTGAGCCGCAGCGGCATTCAAGTGGATAATCAGTATATCTATCGCGGCAGCTTCAGTTATGAAACCGGCGTGAACGGGCTGATGATGCTGATGAAGCACCCGGCACCGCCCAGCACCATATTTTGCCACAGCGACATGATGGCGATGGGGGTACTCTCTCAAGCGAAAAAAATGAAGCTGGATGTTCCCAACGACCTGTCGCTGTTGGGCTTTGATGATATCGAGCAGGCACAATACTGTTTCCCAGCGCTCACTACCGTCGCCCAACCCCGCTATGAATTGGGGTGTGAATCCATGCATCTGCTATTGGAACAATTTCAGGGCCATCCGGTGCCCAGCGGTTCACGGTTACTCAACAGCAAACTGGTTATTCGTGACAGAACGGCCACACCAAATTACGCTCGTTATCGGGTTTAAGAATTCCGGTGCTGGTCAAAGTTTTTAGGGTTCAGTAACATGCTCCCTAAATCTTTCATTTCATTTGTAGCGAAACGACAGTGGCACAACGAGATTACGTCAGCCGTGGGCGCTCAGGCGCACGACGAAAAAAGACAACCAGTCGAAGAGGTGGCTCTTCGTCGGGCTTCTCTAGGTTCATGATAATGCTGGTCGTTGCCGTTCTGGTGACCTTCGCGGGCGGACTCTATTTTATCGCCAACAACAAGCCTGCTGAGTCGCCCGTGCTACCGCGCAGCGCCACCAACAACGGCAATGGTCTGCCACCGAAGCCGGAAGAGCGCTGGCGTTATATTAAAGAACTGGAGAATCGTCAGTTGGGCGTTCCTGAGCCAACGGCACCCAATTCCGGTGGAGAAATCAAGTCACCGGTCCAACTCACGCAAGAACAACGCCAACTGCTAGAACAGATGCAGGCGGATATGCGCCGTGCGCCGACGCAGCTGTCAGAAGTGCCTTATAACGATCAAACGCCGGTGCCTCGCTCCCAGGTCACCATCACCGCGCCTAAAACCGTGGTGGTACCGCCGGTAGCAACCACACCGACGGTGACGCAGCCACCCGTGAGTACACGTGCGCCCGTCACAGCCCCCGCGACACAGACTGCTACACCTAAGCAGGAAACGCCAAAACAGGTGGAAATTGCGAAGCAGCCGGAAACGCCCAAACCAGAAAAAGCACAGCGCTGGATGGTACAGTGTGGTTCGTTTAAAACGCTGGAACCGGCAGAATCAGTGCGCGCACAGTTGGCTTTTGTAGGTATCGAAAGCCGCATCGCCAGCAGTGGCGGCTGGAATCGCATCACGTTAGGGCCGTATAAAGATCGCGCCACCGCCGACAAAATGTTATCGCACCTGAAAGACGCTGGCGCAGCAAACTGCATTCCTCTCGCTGCCGGGGGTTGAAAACTCCTAAGCGCTCCCCCATCTACAGCATTAATATGCCCCACAGCACTGTGGGGTTCTTTTTCCTTATCTAGCGGGGGATAGACGCGTGACAACTATAGTAAGTGTACGTCGCAACGGCCACGTGGTGATTGGCGGCGACGGCCAAGCCACATTGGGAAACACGGTCATGAAGGGCAATGTGCTCAAAGTACGTCGCCTGTACAACGACAACGTGATCGCGGGATTTGCGGGCGGCACCGCTGACGCCTTTACGCTGTTCGAGCTGTTTGAACGCAAGCTGGAACTGCATCAAGGCCACCTGGTCAAGGCAGCAGTGGAATTGGCAAAAGACTGGCGCACCGACCGTATGCTACGCCGTCTGGAGGCACTGCTGGCCGTCGCAGACGAGAACGCGTCGCTTATCATCACCGGTAACGGCGATGTAATTCAACCGGAAAACGATTTGATTGCTATCGGTTCTGGCGGCCCGTATGCGCAAGCAGCAGCTAGAGCGCTGCTGGAGAACACCGAGCTCAGCGCGCGCGAGATTGTTGAAAAGTCGCTGGGTATCGCAGGCGATATCTGCATCTACACCAATCAGTTCCACACGATTGAAGAATTAGCCTCCAAGGCGTAAGGAATGACATCATGTCTGAAATGACCCCGCGCGAAATCGTTAGCGAGCTCGACAGCTACATCATCGGTCAGCACAAGGCCAAACGTGCGGTGGCAATCGCATTGCGTAACCGCTGGCGCCGTATGCAGCTTTCCGACGCGTTACGCCATGAAGTGACCCCCAAGAACATCCTGATGATCGGGCCGACCGGCGTCGGTAAAACTGAGATTGCCCGTCGTCTGGCCAAACTGGCCAACGCCCCATTTATCAAAGTGGAAGCCACTAAATTCACTGAAGTCGGCTATGTTGGTAAAGAAGTGGACTCCATCATCCGCGATCTGACGGATGCGGCCATCAAAATGATGCGCCAGCAATCGCTGGAAAAAAACCGCTTCCGCGCTGAAGAGATGGCCGAAGAACGCATTCTGGATGCGCTGATTCCCCCTGCAAAAAATAACTGGGGTCAGCCGGAAGAGCCGCAAGAACCATCCGCGGCGCGTCAGGCCTTCCGCAAAAAATTGCGTGAAGGGCAGTTAGATGACAAAGAAATTGAAATCAATCTGGCAGCAACCACGATGGGCGTTGAAATCATGGCCCCTCCTGGCATGGAAGAGATGACCAATCAGTTGCAGTCCATGTTCCAGAATCTGGCGGGTCAAAAGCAGAAAGCGCATAAGATGAAAATCAAAGATGCCTTCAAGCTGCTGATTGAAGAAGAAGCCGCCAAACTGGTAAACCCAGAAGAGCTGAAACAGCAGGCTATCGAGTCCGTTGAGCAACACGGTATCGTGTTTATCGATGAGATCGATAAAATCTGCAAACGCGGGGAAACCTCCGGCCCGGACGTCTCTCGTGAAGGGGTACAGCGCGATCTGCTGCCGCTGGTGGAAGGCTGTACGGTCTCCACCAAACACGGCATGGTGAAAACCGATCACATCCTGTTTATCGCCTCCGGTGCGTTCCAGGTCTCCAGCCCGTCGGATCTGATCCCCGAGCTGCAAGGACGTTTACCTATCCGCGTTGAGCTGCAAGCGCTGACCACGGAAGATTTCGAACGTATCCTGACGGAGCCAAGCGCATCACTGACGGAACAGTACAAAGCGTTGCTGGCGACGGAAGGCGTGGATATCGTCTTCACGACGGACGGCATTCGCCGGATTGCCGAAGCGGCCTGGCAGGTCAACGAGCGCACCGAGAACATCGGCGCACGTCGTCTGCACACTGTTTTGGAGCGTTTGATCGAAGAGATCTCTTACGATGCCAGCGAGATGAGCGGCCAAATTGTTACCGTGGACGCAGAATACGTGCGTAGTAATCTTGACGAGCTCGTAGCAGATGAAGATCTGAGCCGTTTTATCTTATAATCCCTGCAATTCGGATTGTCCTGTTGCGCAAACGCTCTGTTTGGCAAATGATGGGAGGCTGATGCCTCCCATTTGCGTTTCTGGCCAGCGCTCATGGACTGGACTTCTCATTAACACATGCATGCGACAGACATTGAATTAAAAAAACGAAATTTATCATGATCTTATCAAACAAAAGCAGCAAAACCAAAGCTTGGCTGGACAGCTTGCGTCCGAAAACGCTTCCATTGGCGTTTGCGTCCATTGTGACGGGCTCCGCCATTGCCAGTTGGCACAACAATTTTAAACCGGGTATCGCTCTGCTGGCGCTACTGACCGCCGGACTGCTGCAAATCCTCTCCAATCTGGCGAACGATTACGGTGATGCGGTAAAAGGCAGTGATACCGAAACCCGTATCGGGCCTTTGCGCGGCATTCAAACTGGCGTTATCTCGCTGTCGCAGTTGCGCATGGCACTGATCGTCACCGTGGCGCTGACCATCGTATCTGGGCTGTCGCTGGTCATCATGGCGTGCGAAAAACCGTCGGATATCATCGGCTTTCTGATCCTCGGGGTGCTGGCGATGGTCGCCGCCATTACCTATACCGTGGGCAACAAACCCTACGGTTATATGGGACTGGGGGACATATCCGTCATGATTTTCTTTGGCTGGCTCAGCGTCGCAGGCTCCTATTACCTGCAAACCGGCCATTTTGACAGCATCGTTATGCTGCCCGCCACCGCCTGTGGCCTGCTCGCTACTGCGGTGCTGAACATCAACAATTTGCGCGATATCGACAACGATCGTCTCAGCGGTAAAAACACGCTGGCCGTTCGCCTCGGAGCGCGGTGTGCCCGGTGCTACCATTCCCTGCTGTTGCTGACCGCGCCGCTGTGCCTGGCCCTGTTTGCCATGTTTTATCTGCACACGCTGGCTGGCTGGCTGTTTATCCTGACCCTGCCGCTACTGCTCAAGCAGGCAGCCTATGTGCGCCGTGAAATCAGTCCGTTCAGCATGCGCACCATGCTGGAAAAAACCGTCAAGGGCGCGCTGCTGACCAATTTGCTGTTTGCCGTGGGTGTGATGCTCAGCTAAGCGGCGAGTATTTACTGATACGCATCAAGTTAACATTTGATGATTTTGCCAACACTTGCCTTTAAGGGATATACTCAGGATCCCGGCGGCAAACTGACGTAAATCCGATGAAATACGATACTTCCGAGCTGTGCGATATCTATCACGAAGAGGTAAACGTTGTTGAACCTCTGTTTTCCAACTTTGGAGGACGCACTTCCTTTGGTGGCAAAATCACCACGGTGAAATGCTTTGAGGATAACGGCATCCTCTACGATGTGCTGGAAGAGAGCGGCGTAGGTCGTGTACTTCTGGTGGATGGCGGCGGTTCTGTGCGTCGTGCGTTAATCGATGCTGAACTGGCCCGTCTGGCGACACAAAACGCCTGGGAAGGCATCGTGGTCTACGGTGCGGTGCGCCAGGTGGACGATCTGGAAGAGTTGGATATCGGCATTCAGGCCATGGCCGCTATTCCGGTGGGTGCCGCCAGCGAAGGAGTTGGCGAAAGCGATATTCGCGTCAATTTCGGCGGCGTAACCTTTTTCTCCGGCGATCATCTGTATGCCGACAATACCGGCATTATCCTGTCGGAAGATCCACTGGATATCGAATAGTTCGGCAGTAACATATTGATAAAAAAGGACGCACTGCGCCCTTTTTTGACTTTTGCATTTCTCGCTCAGACTTCTTCCATCTTGCCCAACAGCGCGCGCAGGCGTTCCTGCCAGACAATCTGCTCTTCTTTCAAGTGTTCGTTTTCACGCACCAGCGTTTCACGGGACTCAACGGCCTGTTGCACTTCCTGGCTCAACTGACCGTTCTTTTCCTTCAGCTCTTCGATTTCCATTTGCAATAATGTAATGGTATCAATCGCTTGCTGAACTTTTGCTTCCAGTTTCTCAAACACTTCAAATGACATTCTTCAACCCCTTTTAATCGCAAGGCACCAATGAGGCGTACTATCTCCCCTTCCCGTGCCAATCCCGCTTCACATACGCTCACTATCACGCTTGCGTTGAGGATGGCACTCCACCAGCACGTCTCTTTCGTTCAGTGTATCGGTAAATTGTATGGGGCTGTCAGGGCGCTGTCTAGCAGCCATCCACTCTGATGGGAGTCTTGATCGTTTTTTTAACCACAACAATCAGTGCAAACTGAAATTACGTGCTTGCGTAATAATTTGTACGCTACCATTCTGTCCACTCGCGCTCATGTTAACAACGTTAACGCCGTCATTAACATGAAACGGGCGTAAGTAACCGTACAGCAGCGCTTTGATAGGCGAATACGCTCATTTTTATGACGAATAACACACATTTTGATTTCGATATTTCTCGTTTTCGAACATTAACGATAAATTAACACCGTCCACACGTTTATACAGGGTCGCTCTATGTCAGCGGCCTGAACATTACTCTGCAGCCCCGTAAACAGGAAACCACTATGAGCCAATCGAGAGTGCCAACCTTAAAAGGCCAATGTATCGCCGAGTTTCTCGGCACCGGTCTGCTAATCTTCTTTGGAGTAGGTTGCGTGGCAGCATTAAAACTTGCCGGTGCCAGCTTCGGTCAATGGGAAATCAGCGCCGTCTGGGGTTTAGGCGTCGCCATGGCGGTCTACCTGACTGCTGCTATTTCCGGTGCCCACCTTAACCCGGCAGTTACCATCGCCCTGTGGCTGTTTGCCTGCTTCGACGCGCGCAAGGTGATTCCTTACATCATTGCGCAGGTAGCAGGTGCCTTCTGCGCCGCCGCGTTGGTGTACGGTCTTTATCACAATTTGTTCGCAGATTTTGAACAGACTCACAACATCGTGCGCGGTAGTGTGGAAAGTTTAAATCTAGCGGGCACGTTCTCGACATATCCGCACCCGCAGATTTCCGTATTCCAGGCCTTTGTGGTGGAAATGGTCATCACCGCCGTACTGATGTGTTTGATTCTGGCGCTCACCGACGATGGCAACGGCGTGCCACGCGGTCCGTTAGCGCCGCTGCTGATCGGTATCCTGATCGCAGTAATTGGTGCCTCCATGGGTCCGTTGACTGGGTTTGCGTTAAACCCCGCGCGTGACTTCGGTCCGAAGCTGTTTGCCTATCTGGCAGGCTGGGGACAAGTGGCCTTCACCGGTGCGCGTGATATTCCGTATTTCCTCGTGCCGATTTTCGGACCAATCATTGGGGCATGCCTGGGCGCTTTCTGCTACCGCGCCCTTATTGGCCGTAATTTGCCTTGCGATGTCTGCGAAGTAGAAGACAAAGAAACGCAGCGCACTAAAGCACGCTAAGCGACGCTCACGGCATACGCTTTTTTACCCGCTACACAACAGGATTAGAACCTATGACACCGGAAAAAAAATACATTGTCGCGCTGGATCAGGGTACTACCAGCTCCCGCGCCGTCATACTCGATCATGATGCCAACATCATCGCCATCTCCCAGCGCGAATTCCCCCAGATTTACCCCAAAGCAGGCTGGGTTGAACACGACCCAATGGAAATCTGGGCAACGCAAAGCGCCACGCTGGTTGAAGTGCTGGCCAAAGCCAATATCAACTCTGATGAAGTCGCCGGTATCGGTATCACCAACCAGCGTGAAACCACGGTGGTGTGGGAAAAAGAGACGGGCAAACCGGTTTACAACGCGATCGTATGGCAGTGTCGCCGTACCGCTGATATTTGTGAAACCCTGAAAAAACAAGGCCTGGAAGATTATATCCGTACCAACACCGGTCTGGTGGTTGACCCTTACTTCTCCGGCACCAAGGTGAAGTGGATTCTGGACAACGTAGAAGGGGCTCGCGAGCGCGCCAAACGTGGTGAACTGCTGTTCGGCACGATTGATACCTGGCTGATTTGGAAAATGACACAAGGCCGCGTACAAGTCACCGATTACACCAACGCCTCGCGTACCATGCTGTTCAATATCAAAACGCTGGACTGGGACGACCGCATGCTGGAAGCGCTGGATATTCCACGCGTTATGCTGCCGCAAGTGCGTCCTTCTTCCGAAGTCTACGGTCAAACCAACATCGGCGGTAAAGGCGGCACACGTATTCCTATCGCCGGTATCGCAGGCGACCAGCAAGCAGCGCTTTACGGCCAGCTTTGCGTTCAGCCGGGTATGGCGAAAAACACCTACGGTACCGGTTGCTTCCTGCTGATGAATACCGGTAAAGAGCCGGTAAAATCCCAGCATGGCCTGCTGACCACCATCGCCTGTGGCCCACGTGGCGAAGTGAACTACGCGCTGGAAGGTTCGGTGTTCGTGGGTGGAGCCTCTATTCAATGGCTGCGTGATGAGCTGAAACTGATCGGTGAATCCATGGACTCAGAATACTTCGCCACCAAGGTGAAAGATTCCAACGGCGTCTACGTGGTTCCTGCCTTTACCGGGCTGGGCGCACCGTATTGGGATCCGTACGCCCGTGGTGCCATCTTCGGCCTGACGCGCGGCGTGAACTCCAACCACATCATCCGCGCTACGCTGGAATCCATTGCGTATCAAACGCGTGACGTACTGGATGCCATGCAGGCGGATTCAGGCACACGTCTGCAATCACTGCGCGTTGATGGCGGTGCGGTTGCCAACAACTTCCTGATGCAGTTCCAGTCAGATATCCTCGGCACCCGCGTAGAACGCCCTGAAGTGCGCGAATCTACCGCACTGGGTGCCGCGTTCCTGGCAGGTCTGGCTACCGGGTTCTGGAATGATTTGGATGAAGTGAAGAGCAAGGCAACGATTGAACGTGAATTCCGCCCCAGCATTGAAACCGTGGAGCGTAACTATCGTTACAGCGGATGGAAGAAAGCAGTGGCACGTGCTCAAGCGTGGGAAGATCACTAATAATTCCCGTAGGGAAAACTGCAAGGGCGCAGCGATAGCGGCGCCCTTTTTTATTAACCGGCAACGGGTAATCGCTCAGGCGTCAGCGCATTGATGCAGCGCTGTACCACACCGTCGACGGCTGCAGCGATATCTATCGCCACCACATCCGGTTCGTCCGCCTGTGGAGTTTCCAGCGCCATAAACTGACTTTTCAGCAAACTTTCCGGCATGAAATGGCCTTGGCGCTGCTGCATACGCGCTAGCACCAGCGCGTAATCTCACGTCAGCCAGAGAAAGGTAATACCTTGATTTTCCTTCCTCAGCCGATCGCGGTAGCGTTCTTTCAGCGATGAACAAACCAGAATGCCGGTCTCATTCTTTTGTTACAGGCTGAAGATCACATCGTTCAACCGCTCAAGCCAAGGTTCACGGTCATCATCATTCAGCGCCTGCCCCTGTGACATCTTGAGAATATTGTGACGCGGGTGCAGATCGTCACCATCAATGAACTTGGCCCCTAACCGCTGCGCCAACTGCGCACCCACGCTCGATTTTCCCGTGCTGGATACACCCATGATCACCACGCATTGTCCTGCCATAAAGGCTCCTTGTTACACCGCGTGCTTAAACGGCGACCAGCATGCCGCCATCAACAAACAACAGATGTCCGTTAACAAAATCAGATGCCCGTGAGGAGAGATAAACCGCCGCGCCGATCAGCTGTTCCGGGTGACCCCAGCGCGCCGCGGGCGTACGTTTACATAGCCATTGGGTAAAGGCCTCATCCTCAACCAACGCTTTGGTCATGTCGGTTTTGAAATAACCCGGCGCAATGCTATTGACCTGAATGTTATAACGCGCAAGTTCAACGCACATACCACGCGTCAGCATTTTCACCGCCCCTTTAGAGGCGGCATAGGGGGTAATGGTGTCCCGCCCAAGCTCACTTTGTATTGAGCAGATATTAATAATCTTGCCGCGTTGCCGGGCTTTGTTGAATAAATCAGAACTTGTAACGACTGCGCCCCATACGGGTCGATTGTTACGTGATGCGAATACTGTTCGGCATTCCTAATAGCGTGATCCGGTTAAGCGCTTTGACCATGGCCATGGCTTCACCCACCTGA
>NZ_JAHWCO010000530.1:0-1230 GCF_020054415.1 Candidatus Symbiopectobacterium sp.
AGCCCAGTGAAACGACGGATCCTCGCAACGTAAAATCATGCAGTTAGGCCTCATGAGAAAAGTGTACACCTGAGATGACAAGAATTTTCAACCAAAACTGGCATGGAAAAACAGCATGATTACCTATTATTCAACAAAGCCGCGCAAGCGATCTACTTTTTCCAGCTTGCTGTGGATCTCCACCGAGAGGATGGTAATAAACATGCCGAGAAACAGGCTGTTGGTATCCGAGAACTGTCGCGCCAACACGTCTTTTACCGGCACCGTTTGTCCGTTCACCACGATATCGATGGTGGTGGGCGTAATCGAAATCAGGCAGATCACGGCCAGCAGAACGGGAAACAGGCTGCGTGAGCCGTTAATGCGCCCCAGTTCGATCCCGATCAGAAACACCGCGCCAATGGTCAAAAAATTGAGCGTCGCGTAGTTGATACCGCTCATGATGGGTTTGAGAGGTGCCAAAAAAGAAAACATCGCGAAACTAGCAAGACAGTTTTTCGGATCGAGCACCATGTTGAAGATCAGCACGGAAAAGGCACCGACTATAATCACCGGCATCAGGGTAATAAACGAGGCCTCGATGGCCATAATATAACGCAGGCTATTGAACTTATCGGCAAAAGAACCCAATGAGTCAATCACTTGCTCCTTGAATGACACAACAGCACCTCGTCACAATGGTTGTGTCGTGTGGGACAGCGCCCCAGATAGCCGTTACGCACAGAATGCATACCGCTCATCGCGCATGTGCGTTTGGCATACCATAAGAGGCTAAAAATGACGATTGAGATGGAAACCACCGTAATGGAGTTGATCATCAATGCCGGAGAAGCGCGTTCTCAGGCGATGATGGCCATTCAGGCAGCGCGCCAGAAGAAGTGGGAACTGGCCGCAGCATCATTAGCCGCCGCCCAGGACGCTGTGCAAGCCGCGCATCTGATCCAGACGCAACTGATTGGGGAAGATGAAGGGCAAGGAAAGATACCGGTCAATCTGATCCTGGTACACGCCTAAGATGTATTAGTCGCGACTAGATCTGACACTGGACCTTGAAAGGTTGAGAGTTACCGGTTTTGATATGGGTGTCTGATCCTTAAACAAAACGCGAGGTAACTCTCATGCTTCATGCTAACAATCCCATTATCAAACACAAAGCCGGCCTGCTCAATCTCGCCGAAGAACTCGGTAACGTATCAAAAGCCTGCAAGATCATGGGCGTGTCACGCGATA
>NZ_JAHWCO010000352.1:0-1518 GCF_020054415.1 Candidatus Symbiopectobacterium sp.
GAGCGGCGCAGGACGGTTGAATCGGCGACACCCAGAATTTTTGCGATATTGGTCTGGCGTACCCGGACAATCGCCTGATAAGCTGTTGCGACAAGGTGACGACTGATGAACTCAACCGCAGAATTTTTGCGTGTTTTTGCATATTGCATTTGTGATACTTTCCTTATTGAAAAAAACAGGTTATCGGATGCACGTGTAGAGACACGGCACCTGTGGTGTAATGTGGTAATCAACAGACGTGACGGAGCCGTGAGCCAGTCACAGTGAGTTTGTTACTGTGGGATGTTGAGTTCGCCACGTTGTCGGTGGCTTCCGTAGGACGAGTGTCCGTTGTGAAGAGCGGTACTGCTGGTTAGGCTGCCTGTTCCCTGTGAGCAGGAAGCGCATCCGTCGGGTTTGGGTATTTATCTGGGCGTAATTCGTGAGGAGTAACTTTCCACTCAAGTGCCTTGGACATTGAAACAACCAATTCAGCGGGAACGCGTTTCTTGAACCAAAAGCTAATGGTTTGTGGACGCTTGCCCAACCGCCGCCCCAATTCAGATTGGCTTGTGATCGCAAATATTTTATTTTGTAAGCTTCTTTCCATTCGTATTCTCCACGTCAAGCAAGCACATATTACACATTTAAATTGCAATTTAAGTTTGCAGTGCTGGGTGCAAAAAAATTTTGTATGCTTTTATACAGACAATTGAGTAGATATGGGGCCGTAAAAATGAGTTTTTCCGCCAGACTCCAACAGGTATTGCACGAATTTGATTGGAATCAATCAGAACTGGCGCGTAGATTGGGCGTTAAACCGCAATCAGTACAAAGCTGGCTAAAAGGTGTGACGCCAAGGATGGATAAACTAGAAAAACTAGCTGAGGTTACTGGAAAACCTATGCATTGGTTTTTTACTGAACAGCAAGAAGATGTTCAAAAAGAAGAACTGCAATGTCCCACATCTAGAGAAAAAGAAAAAATAACAGAAAAACAGAGGCTTATACTGGAGTTATTTGATGATCTTCCCGAAAGTGATACAGATATAATTATAAAAGAACTCGAAGTTAAAAGAAATTTTTACGCAAGAAAATTAAAAGAACTTTTGCTGAAAAAGAAGCATATTTCCTAACCCGCCCCCTTAACCCCGTAAGATCAATGGGTTATTTTTTCACCCATAATTACAAATTAAATATTAAACACCACTTGACTATTTATAATTAAATTTGTAATCTTAATCCCATCAACCCACCAGACAGCAGCAAGCCAGACGGTGGACCAGCAACCCGCAACGGCAATACCCCGGCAGGCAAGACCTCGAGTTACCCGCCGATTGCCTGAGCGTAAGTAGCCAGCCCGATGCACACGAACATGACGGCGGTTGTGGTGATTTAGTAGACAACAAAAAAGCGCCCTACTGGACGCTTCGCTCTTTAACAATCTGTATCCCCAACACAATGCCAGACTGGTAGTAAGAGCAAGCTGGTTGCTCAAATTTATCGACCACCTCCGCTAAATCGGGATCCGTATCCGGCA
>NZ_JAHWCO010000278.1:0-2146 GCF_020054415.1 Candidatus Symbiopectobacterium sp.
GTAACCGATTGCAACGGCTCAATCGCAAGACGCTCGGATATTCAAAATCATCCGAAATGCACGATAGGATCATCGGTACTTACATCGAACGCGAGTACTACGTTTGATGCTACATCAACTCATTGAATACACGACCTATTTTTCCATCACGTCGAACATCTGCGGGTCTGACGTGTAGAACAGATCAGCAGAGAACAAGTTACCCACCCGAACGGTGATGCCTTTATCCTGAGCTGCGTCAACCGCATTACGCACCAGATCGAAATCGGCAATAGCGGTAACGTCATGATCTTTAAAGCGCAGACGATTTACTTTTGAATCCGTACACGCGCCCATGCCAATCACCACATCATACAACTTCACATCTTCGCGCACCGCACCGCAGGAGCCAACACGAATGATGGTTTTCACATCGTATTCCGTGATCAGTTCTTTGGTATAGATAGAGCAGGACGGAATACCCATACCGTGCCCCATCACCGAAATCGCGCGCCCTTTGTAGTTGCCGGTATAACCCAGCATGCCGCACATATTGTTGACTTAACGGGCATTTTCCAAAAAGGTTTCGGCAATGTACTTCGCACACAGCGGATCGCACGGCATCGGTACAACATCGGCAAAATCCCCTTTTTCCGCATTGATATGTGGCGTTGCCATTCTTTGAATCCTTATAGAGTACGTCGAGTGAATTCAGTAAATACCAGCGATCACAGCATCGAGGTGCCGTAGTCCATATCTGACACGCCAAAATAGTGCGCCACCGTTTGACTGACATCAGCAAACGTGGTGCGGTGCCCGCGTGAACCCGGCGTCACCGTCGGCCCGTAAATCAATACAGGCACATGTTCACGAGTATGATCGGTGCCCGGCCAGGTAGGATCGCAACCGTGATCGGCGGTCAGAATCAGAATATCGCCCTGTTTAACCCGCGCCAGCATTTCCGGCAAGCGGCGATCGAACAGTTCCAATGCCGCTGCATAGCCAGCAACATCACGTCGGTGACCATAGGAAGAGTCAAAATCAACGAAATTGGTAAACACAATGGTATCGTCGCCTGCGGCATCCATCTCTTTCAACGTGGCATCAAACAACGCATCAATACCGGTCGCTTTGACCTTCTTGGTGATCCCCACCTGGGCATAGATATCGGCAATCTTGCCAACGGAAACCACTTGCCCGCCTTTTTCATCCACCAGTTTTTTCAGTACGGTAGGCGCAGGGGGTTCAACGGCCAAATCGTGACGGTTACCGGTGCGCTGGAAGTTTTCTGGCTTGTCGCCGATAAAAGGGCGAGCGATAACACGCCCAATGTTGTAGCCCCCTTCGGTGAGCGCCTCGCGCGCGATTTCGCACAGTTCATACAACCGGTCCAGCCCGAAGGTCTCTTCGTGACAGGCGATTTGGAACACCGAGTCAGCAGAGGTATAGAAAATCGGTTTCCCGGTTTTCACGTGCTCTTCACCCAGTTGCTCGAGGATAACGGTGCCGGATGAGTGACAATTACCCAGATATCCAGGCAAATTGGCGCGTTTCACCAACAAATCCAGCAATGCCTGCGGGAAGCTGTTTTCCTGATCGCTGAAATAGCCCCAATCGAACAGCACCGGCACTCCTGCCAGTTCCCAATGGCCCGACGGCGTGTCTTTACCGGAGGAGATTTCACTGGCATGCGCATACGCACCGATGATGTCTGCCTTAGCATCCAATCCCGCAGGGAAATGCCAGGTAGAGGCTTCCGCCGCCTTGCCCAACCCCAAACGGGTTAAGTTCGGCAGATGGAGTGGCCCGGTACGACCTTGATTGGCTTTGCCCTCGGCGCAGGCTTGCGCAATGTGACCAAGGGTATCGGAACCGGCATCGCCAAAACGCGCCGCATCTGCGCTGCTACCGATGCCGAATGAATCCAGAACCATAATAAATGCACGTTTCATTGTTTTCTCTCATCTTTCGTAAGCGGGTCGTGTATTCAATATGTTGATTGCAGTGTGAAATGTCCGGTTTTTGATGTGGAATACAGTGGCTAAAGTTGATGTAAGATGCCCGTTTTGTGAACAGACATCTCCTGTGAAAAAACGCGGTTATGGCAAAAGTGGCCATCAGCGTTACCGTCGTCAGTCATGCAAACACGGATGGCTACAGGGCTTAC
>NZ_JAHWCO010000536.1:0-5009 GCF_020054415.1 Candidatus Symbiopectobacterium sp.
AACGATATCGAGCATACGAAAACGAAGGCGATTTCTCCGCAGACGAACGGCATCTGCGAGCGCTTCCATAAAACCATTTTGCAGGATTTTTATTAGGTTACGTTCCGCAAGAAGTTATATGGAGACCTGGAAAGCCTGCAGGTAGATCTGGACAACTGGTTGTAGCATTACAATAATGAGCGAACTCATCAGGGAAAAACGTGCTGCGGGCGTACGCCGATGGCCACTTTACTCGATGGAAAACGGATCTGGGCAGAAAAGAATCTGAACCATATGTAATCTGACAGACACCTGTATAAATAATCGGTAACTGTCAGATCAGGTCTGAGCTAGTACACATAATGGCACCAAACAGGAAACAGATCACCACCGTGATCATGCTGATCGCCAGTCCTGCAAACAATATTTGTACGCCCACGGAGCCAAAACTGGTGCCGATGGTGCTGCAAGCGCTCAGGCCAACGCCCTCCATAAACACCATCAGACCAAACTCTTTTACCATATTCAGCGCGCCCTGTGGGATATAGCCAAAGGTCGGGTGGTTGGCGCGTAGGAAGCCCAGCATGATCCCGGCAAACAGCAATCCGGCTGCACTACCAATGGCAAAATTGAAGTTACGGTACTGGAAGGTGATAAGCCCGACCATGATGCCGATGATAAAGGAGGCGCAGAACGCGAGCAGATCGGTAATCTGACTGTGGATGGAAATAAACCCGATGCGATCTGCGATGCTTTTCACCCGCCGGGCATCGCCACTCACCTGTGGTACATCCCCTTTGTTCAGCACCACGCCATCATCAATGGGCATTTCGATCTGGTTGCGTACGATGCGGTTTAAAAAGCAGCCGTGGTCGGTCAGTTTTAGCTGGCTGAGGCGTTTGCCGACGCCGTTGTTGTTTTTGACCACTATCTCTTCGGTGACGATGCGCATATCGAGCAGGTCGCGATCGAACACTTCCTTGCCGTCACGGAAATTGGAATTGAGGCGAGCATGGGCATCCGGGTAGCCCACCAGAGCAATTTCATCACCCAGTTGCAAGGTGGCATCCCCATCGGGAGTGGCGAGAATGCCGTTACGGCGCAGAAGCTCAATGGAGCAGCCGGTTTGCCGGTAACTGCCCAGCGCGCGCAGATTTTTTCCGTCAGCACAGGCGACCAGCTCCGGTCCGACGCGATAAGCACGGATAATGGGGAGATACACTTTACGTTGGCTGTCGGGATCGAGGCCGCGTTCACGCGCGATTTGTTGCGCGCTGGTCGGCAGATCCTGATGTTGCGGTTTCGGCAGATAGCGCGCGCCAAAAATCAGGCTGACCAGACCGATCAGATAGGTAAGCGCATAGCCAAGGCTCAGGTGATCCAACTCGACGCTGAGCTGCGGATCGACACTGTTAGCATTGCGCAGCGCATCTCCGGCTCCGACCAGCACGGGCGTTGACGTCATTGCCCCCGCCAGCATGCCTGCTGTCAGGCCGATATCCCAACCGAAGAGCTTGCCCAACAGCAGTGCCAGCACCAGCGCTGAGCTGACCAACACTA
This sequence comes from Candidatus Symbiopectobacterium sp., assembly GCF_020054415.1. Lineage (NCBI taxonomy): Bacteria > Pseudomonadati > Pseudomonadota > Gammaproteobacteria > Enterobacterales > Enterobacteriaceae > Symbiopectobacterium > Candidatus Symbiopectobacterium sp. The sequence goes on from NZ_JAHWCO010000536.1 coordinate 1,540, forward strand.
AGGCAAGGGCGAAATAGTTTTTACCGTCACGAAAAAAAATGGAGAAAAAATTAGGGCCCGCTTCGATACCGACGCAAAAAATAAACAGCATAAAACCAAGATTCAGCGCATCGGTATTTATGGCAAAATGTTGCTGCCATAATAATAACACCACTAAAACACCAATGGAATTACCAAGTTGAACGCTGCCTAGCCGTATTTTCCCCAGGCACAGCCCCAATGAGAGCACCACAAATAACAGCAGTATGTAATTCCCGTTTAACAACTCAGCGACGTTTATATTCATGGACTTTAACGTGTTGTTTACTATTAAGTTCTTGATATTAATGAAGGTAAGGGCTAAATTTATTGCCATTCACTCAGAATACTCACTGTAGGGCAATGGCGGAACAGAGCGTGAAGAATCCGGCAGAGAAAGCGCGTGATTCGGCACAGGTACCATCCGTTTCCTGAAAATAAATTGCCTGAAGCATAGCAAGAGTGCTGCCATCTTAGTTGGGTGTTTGTGTTACAGCCAGCCTTTATTTTATAAAAAGTGATGCCGCCTTGCTTGTTGTTATATCAGGTATATTCCGATGTTGTTCCGATTAAATACACCTTACTCGGCCTCGTCTTGCGATGTCGGCGTGGGGCAAAGAGAGGCGAATATGGGAAGCAATAAGGGGTGGGTGGGTGCAACCTGCTGTTTTTTATTGTTTACCGTGGTGTTTTTGAGCCAAAAAATGGATGTCTTTTCGACAACGGAAACGGGATTTCGGGGAGAGCCTGGAATGCTGTTGTTTTTGCTGCCCGGCATTGTAGCCAGCGGTTTATCGGCACGCGGCCGCTTGCGTTATCCCTTTCTCGGCGCACTAATGGCCATGCCGCTGTGCCTGATTATCCTGCATTTTTGGAGCACACCGATGAACGCGTTCTGGCAGGAATTGGCCTATGTGATGAGCGCCGCGTTCTGGAGTCTGATGGGCGCGCTGGGGTTTTTGTTCGTCTACGTCTCGTGCCAGCGGTATTTTCGCTGAAGATAAAAACACCAAAGGCGCAGGGTGCTCCTTTGGTCAGTATGTTGTCGATGCGTTACCGTTTTACTGAAACAGGTTCAGGTTCGCTTTGGCATAGGCTTCGAAATCGGTACAACCGCCAATGTGTTTTTCGTCCAAAAAGATCTGCGGAACCGTCTCAACCGGCTTACCCACGGTTTTAGACAGGTCGTCTTTGGTGATTCCTTCTGCGTGAATATCAACGTAGCGGAAACTGAAGTCGTCACGTTGTTCGGTCAGTTTTTCTGCCAGCGCTTTGGCGCGAACACAGTAAGGGCAGCCAGGGCGGCCAAAAATAACAGCAAACATGTTAACTCCTTATCAAAACAAAAGGCTGTAAACGATATTATCCTTGTCTTTCTGTGGTGCTACTATGCCCCCATCTGCGCTGAAAAAAAAGTAGTAAATCCCTGTTACATTAATATGTGATGGCTATCAAACTACATAACATACGCTGAGCAGCATTGGTCAGTTGCGACGGCTGATTTATACTGCCTGTTAAGCGCCTGGCTATCCGGTTCACTCAGCCGACCCCGCGATCTTCAGGACACACCATCATAAGGACACGAAGCGTGACGCCAACTATCGATCTGCTGCTAAAACATCGATCTATTCGTGCTTTTATCACACAGCACATTGCGCCAGATGCGCGCGACGCCATTATTGCTGCTGCCCAGAGCGCGTCCAGTTCGAGTTTTTTACAATGCAGCTCCATTATTAGCATTACCGATCCTACGCTGCGCCAAACGTTGGCCCATTATTGTGGCGATCAGCAGCATGTAGCCGCCGCCGCAGAGTTTTGGGTGTTTTGTGACGATTTCCATCTCCACCTAGACATTTTCCCGCAGGCGAAAACCGGGATGGCAGAGCAACTGCTGCTGGGATGTGTAGATACAGCGCTGATGGGGCAGAACGCACTGGTCGCGGCTGAATCGCTGGGGATGTGCGGGGTATTCATCGGCGGTATTCGCAATCACATTGCCGATGTTACCGCGTTGTTGGCGTTGCCACCGCAAGTCTTACCGCTATTTGGCCTCTGTCTGGGCTACCCTGCCGCGACGCCCGACCTCAAACCGCGCTTGCCCGCCTCGCTGGTGGTACACGATAATGGCTATCAACCGTTAGATAAAGCGGCGTTGGCACAGTATGACCAGCAATTAGGAGATTACTACCAGTAGCGTGGCAGTAATCGTCGTCGCAACACCTAGAGTGAGCACGTGCAGAGCACACTGCAAAAATAGCTGAGGCCCTTTATTCTGGACTACTTGCATCAGCAAGGCTGGGCAATCCGCTAAAACGTGGGTGAGGAATTGATGAAGATCGCCATTTTATCACGGGACGGCAGTCTGTACTCCTGCAAGCGGCTGCGTGAGGCCGCGGAAGCACGCAAGCACGTTGTTGATATTATTGATCCGCTCTCGTGCTATATGAACATCAACTCTGCTGCACCTACGGTGCATTATCGCGGCCGCCAGTTGGTAAAATACGATGCGGTAATTCCTCGCATCGGCTCGCAAATTACCTTTTACGGCACCGCAGTGTTGCGCCAGTTTGAAATGCTGGGAAGCTTTGCGTTGAACAACGCGCTCTCAATCACTCGTGCACGGGATAAGTTGCATTCGCTGCAACTGCTGGCGCGCGAGGGCATCGATTTGCCAATCACCGGTTTTGCGCATTCACCGGACGATACCAGCGATCTAATCGATATGGTGGGCGGAGCACCGCTGGTGGTTAAACTGGTGGAGGGTACTCAGGGGATAGGTGTGGTGTTGGCGGAAACGCGTCAGGCGGCCGAAAGCGTGATTGATGCATTTCGCGGCCTGAATGCGCACATCCTGGTTCAGGAGTATGTGCGCGAGGCGCAGGGTAGGGACATCCGCTGTCTGGTGATTGGCAATGAAGTCGTCGCGGCCATCGAACGTCAGGCCAAAGAAGGGGATTTTCGTTCCAATTTGCACCGTGGCGGCACCGCGCGCCCGGTCATTATCACGGAGCGTGAGCGCGCCATTGCAGTGAAAGCAACGCAAACGCTGGGATTGAGCGTGGCGGGCGTGGATATTTTGCGCGCGACGCGTGGGCCGCTGGTGATGGAGGTAAACGCTTCACCCGGTCTGGAAGGGATAGAACGCACTACTCAACTGGATATTGCCGACATGATGATGGATTTCATTGAGCAGCATGCGCGCGATTGGGTCGTGTATTCAATGAGTTGATGTAGCATCAAACGTAGTACTCGCGTTCGATGTAAGCACTGATGATCCTATCGTGCATTTCGGATGATTTTGAATATCCGAACGTCTTGCGATTGAGCCGTTGCAATAGGTTACGCAGTGTCAGATGTGCACGCTCAATACGCTGTGTATACAGCTTGCTAACAATGTGTTTTACTTTTGGAAGTTCGTCGTTGTAAGCCCTGTAGCTATCCGTGTTTGCATG
>NZ_JAHWCO010000585.1:0-2162 GCF_020054415.1 Candidatus Symbiopectobacterium sp.
CGCTCAGGTAAATCACGCCATGGAGCACCTGAGCACAGAATCCAGAACATACCATTGATGATTTTACGATGTTCTGCCCATGGACGTCCGGCACGTGGTATTGCTGGTTCAGCAGGCAGTAAAGACTGGATGATCATCCATTCTTCATCGGGAATGTCGTAGCGAGCCATAGTTCAATATACTGTGGAAACATATGGTTACTATAACTCAGGCAATTAAGGGACACAGCCTAAAACACTGCAATATTTTCCTCGCGTTTGGCGGGTTGGCGCTGAAAAACGCGCAGGTGGCTTCCGGTGGGGCGAGATATCACAGTCTGGAACCGGCATTGCGTCAACTGGCTGGCCTTATTGAATAATAGGGAATAATGATGTTATGACACGCCTGTTTTGGATTAAAATGCTGATCGCTCCGGGATGCATCACCACGCTCTGGATTTAACATACTGATTTTACGTCAAGGGAATCCTCAGCCTTTATTGCTACGCAGCATAATATATATTTATTCAACAAAGCCGGTTAGCGGCTGAAAAGTGCCGATAACGTAGGGTAAAAAGAATTGCGCCGCGCCCCAACTGTAGTTGCCCTGTTGATCAACGGCACCTCCGCCGGAGAAATAGAAACGCCGCACCTGCGAACGCGCATGGTGAAAGCGCCCCGCAGAAGACTAACCGTAGGATCCGGCGAACAGGCCATCCGCACCGTAACGATCGCGTACGCGCTGGTTCTCCTGCGCCACCAGATCGAGTGCGACATCCCAATCTACCTCAACAAAATCTTCTTTGCCGCGCAGCGTGCCATCGCTGTGTTCACGCTTTTGTAACCAGGAACGGCGCACGGCCGGACGGCGGATACGCTTGTCGGAATAGACCAGCGGCGCAATAGAATCAAGCATCGCGGAAGGGGCAGGATCGCTGGCAAACGGCTCGCAGCGGATCAGTTTTCCGTCCTCCACGACGGCGGTAAAAGCGCCCCAATCCGCCAAATGTGGATAACGCTGAATAGCCATTCGCAACCTCAATTCTTTCTCGTGCCACCCCGAATAGCGCGACAACGCAGCCCTGGTAAGAAACAACGCCAAAATATGGCGTTAAAAAATCGTAAAAACATTGCCACAAAAAACAATGCCACAGTTATAAAAGAAATACCCCAGACACTTCAAGTATGCGGGTTATGCGGAATATAGCTTTGCTTATGCAGATTTAAACGTTTGTTTAAAACGCACGTTAGGATAGTGTTTAACCTCAATAAGCATAGGTCTTTGTTGAATAAATAGAACTTTTGGGTAATCATCGGAGCAGATCACCACAGTTGTTTCAAAATCAGGTCTCCATGGCAAAACAAAATTTTAAAATCACCAACTGGCCCTCTTATAACAAGGCCCTCAAGCAGCGCGGTTCTTTAACCGTATGGCTAGATGAATCAGCCATTGCTGCATGGACGGAAAAAAACACTACTAAACGGCGTGGACGACCGCTCCACTACTCAGATATGGCCATCACCACAGTCCTGATGATGAAACGCGTGTTTGGCCTTTCATTGAGGGCGTTACATGGCTTTGTTGACTCGATTTTTAAACTGATTAAATTGTCGCTGCATTGTCCAGACTATTCGCTGCTCAGCAAGCGAGCAAAGACAGTAAACATCAGCATAAAAACGCCAACCCGTGGTGAAATCTCACATCTGGTCATTGATGTAACCGGCCTGAAGGTCTTTGGCGAAGGCGAATGGAAAGTCCGGCAGCATGGTGCCGGGTATGGCGTAAGCTGCACCTGGCAGTAGACAGTGTGACGCATGAGATTATCTGTGCGGATTATAAGGCCACTTATCCCGCCACGAAGGGGGGCGCAATATTGGCCAGATCGCTACCACGAGCGTAACCACGCTGTTGCAAATCAGCGCATTAGCGGTAGTAACGATATCTGGAAAAAGAAAGTGGGCTATCACCGGCGCTCAGTGGCTGAAAAGGTCATGTTCCGGTTCAAAAGGCTTCTGGGTGGTAATCTAAGTCTGAGAGACTACGATGCTCAGGTGGGTGAAGCCGTGGCCATGGTCAAAGCGCTTAACCGGATCACGCTATTAGGAATGCCGAACAGTATTCGCATCACGTAACAATCGACCCGTATGGGGCGCAGTCGTTACAAGTTCTGATTTATTCAACAA
>NZ_JAHWCO010000284.1:0-16760 GCF_020054415.1 Candidatus Symbiopectobacterium sp.
GCATCTACAAATATTGTCCAGCTGATCGTACCACTCAAACAGACCAAAGTGCCTCCGATGAAAAATGACAGTGTAATTTCGTTGCACTGATGGAAACAAAAGTAGCCCGTCATTTATCGCACGTTTTGGCTTCAAATATCGTACGCCGCATCACCCACCGCCGCTCAATCTTGTGCATTGAGATACCATTGCCGGATTTGCACCAAAAAGCGGTCGCCGCAGCCAATCAGCGCACCTTTTCCAATGGCACGGCCATTCAACTTCAATGTTACTTCTGGAGAGAACTCGGCGTTCACCGCCACCGTATCACCCACTTGTAGCGTTCTCAGCGATCCCAGTGTCAGCGTGACCTGCCCGACCTCAACCAACAATTTTTGCGGCAGCACCGCAAGATCCACTGACATAGACTCGGCGCTAGCAGGTTCATCCGGTATTTCACTAGCGCTATTTTCAAGCTCAGCGCCTAACGCTCTACAGTGCATCGTGTTATCTCCGTTTATCTGGACATACGCCGCCTGCTTCAGCAATGGCGACAAGGCGAAATGCCCCGCACGTAAATCACCATACGGGTGTATTGCGATCCCTTCCCCCCGCGTCAGCCCCCGTAAAACAGACAGCGGGAGCTCACACTCTCCGGCATACAGCGCACACAGCAACGGTGGCAATGGACCAGTGGGGACACACTCGGGCACGATCAACGCATGCAGATGCTTAAACCCAGCGTCAGTATTGCCAAACAGCACGGCCTGAAAAACAACCTGTTCCACCTGCCAGGTAAAAACGACGCTCCATTGCTCGGACAGAGCGCTACAGGGGCACGGTGCCGCATTCTCCCGCACTATGCTGGCATGGCAATGTGCCAGCAATGGCGATAGCGCCCACGCTACGATCTCCTCAAGCAATAACGCATTTACCGTTGCCACCTCAGACGTGCCAAGCATCTGCTCGCACAGTGCCCGCCACCCGGTGTCCTCCAGCCAAACGTGGCTCACCGATGTGCCTTCATCGAAGGAAAGTGTTATAACTACCCCGGATTGAGCGCGTGTCCACGTTTGTAAACCGATATGCAATTCGCCTGCGGTTACGCCCTCAGGAGGAAGATGCTGCGCTAGGTTCCACGCATCCTGGGTCGTCCTTAACATATTCAACCTCCAGAACAACGGCATGTCCTGCCTCGCGCAAACGCTCGCAGAGCCAGGATGAAATAAGGCTCAAGGTGTCAAGCAGTTCGCGCTGAGACACTTGGATACAAAGGTGAAGTTCACCGTCCCGCTCGCTGACCTCACACAGAATCACTTCACCATTGCAACTCACCATGCGATAACGCTGTCGGCGATGCGCATAAGGAGAAAGCGGAGAAGAAGTGCAATGCGTTGCCTTTTGAGCTATCAGTTGCATAAATTTCTGAGCGTACATCGCGGTTTCAGCGTCGTTCGCTTCCGGCTCCGGCAGCGTGTGCCACAGACTCCCTTCAACGCGTGTCCCGCTCATGAATAGAGGCTCATAGTCTACAGCCTGCATCGTTGAGCACACTGTGCAGTTTTTCCTTCTTTTTCATGACAACATTCAGCGCTTGCCTTACCGCGTCTTGCTGCAACAATACGGCGCGCTGCTCATCAGACAGCGCCATCTGGTTAGCCAGCAATTGCAGATCCTCATCGCGCAACGTCATCAGTGTCTGTTTATGCGCCAGTAGTTCATCGCTGATTCGCGTACCGGACCAAGCCAGCCAGGCGTTTCGTTTTTCGGCCAGCAATGTGCGATGGGTCGCACAGGTGCACATGTCCTGTTCCAGTTGCTGGAGCTGAGAGCGTTGCAGTACCAACTGTCGGCGCAAGGCGATTTCCCGACGTTGCTTGATGTCCAATAATGCCAGCAACATCAAGGTGTTACCAGCGCACTTAGCCGTTGCAATAACAGATCGCGATGACATGGTTCATTCTCCTGCTGTTGTAAAAATGCATTTATCGCTGCATACTTTTCTACCGCCAGATCGGCGATAGGATCCTCACCTTGTTTATACTCCCCCACTCGCACCAGCAGCTCTACATCGCGATAAACGCTGAGCAAACGGCGTACCTCATTGGCAAGCGTCATGTGCATCTGACTGGTAACGTTAGGCATGATGCGGCTTACGCTGGCGAGCACATCAATCGCCGGGAAATGCGCAGCCTCGGCCAACTGTCGCGACAGCACGATGTGTCCATCGAGCAGCGAGCGCACCTCATCCGCCAACGGCTCATTCATATCGTCCCCCTCCACGAGCACGGTGTAGAACGCAGTAATGCTGCCACAGCGTCCTTTACCGGTCCGCTCCAGCAAGCGCGGCAGCGCGGCAAACACGCTGGGGGGATAGCTACCCGCAACCGCACACTCGCCCGCCTCTATGGCGATTTCCCGCGCGGCGCGGGCGTAGCGCGTCAGTGAATCAGCCATTAACAGTACGCGCTGGCCCCGATCGCGAAACGATTCTGCAATGGTAGTCGCCACATACAGCGCGCGCATGCGCTCGAGCGGCGGTCTGTCTGACGTGGCGACAACAACGACGCAGCGACGTCGTGTCTGAGCATTAAGCGAATGCTCTAAAAATTCCCGCACTTCGCGGCCACGCTCTCCGATGAGGGCCAGAACAATCACCTCGCAGTCCGCGCCGTGGCACAGCATGGAAAGCAATGTGCTTTTCCCCACGCCCGCGGCCGCAAAAATCCCGATACGCTGCCCTTCACCGCAGGTGAGTAAACTGTCTATCGCACGCACCCCGGTTAACACCGGGCGATCGATCATCCCACGGGCCAGTGCTGCCGGAGGCGGTGCGTCAAAATTGCGCCACGGCCCCTGCCACACATCATTGCCATCCAACATCTGCCCAAGGCCATCAACCACGCGGCCCAGCAACGCGTCGCCGACTGGAACCTGCTGGCATCGTTTTAGCGGCCGCACCTTTTGCCCGCAAAACAGACCTACAGTGCTGGCAAAGGGAGATAACAGCGCATCTTCGCCGTCCACCGCAACCACCTCAGCCAAGGTACCGCCAGGTAAAATCTGGCAAAGCTCGCCCATAAACACGCCAGGCAACCGCACTTTCAACAAAGAGGCTCTGATATGCAGCACCCGCCCCGTCATGTCGATACCATCAGGCGGTTCGCCGGACAATGTCAGCCGTCGGCCCACCGCCTCCACCAAAGAGGAAAAATCAATCTTCATCATCGGATGCGCACTTGGGGTTCAGGTCAATACTCTGCACCACCTGGATAAGGCAGTGCTCCCCGACTTCCTGCCACGACAACACCGCAATGTCGGCGTGTTGTTGCTCTATGACCTTACGCAAGAAACGACGTGTATCCACTGAGCTGACAATTACAAACTCGCCGTGTACCGCTTGTGCCTCAGCAATCAACTGCAATATCTGCGCACGTTGTTCGCTGCTTAATGCGGTGTAGGTGCCCATTGCAGTCTGACGAATGGATTCGCGAATCACATTCTCCATCTCCTCACCGATGCGCAGCACGCGTAGCGGCGTCCCTTCTACCATAAGACGATGCAAAATATGGCGTCGCAAAGCGATGCGAACATACTCCGTAAGCATCTGGACATCTTTTTCCCGCGGAGCCCACTCAATCAGCGTGCCGAAAACTAGACGCAAATCGCGGATAGAGACCCGTTCTGAAACCAATCGTTGGAGTACCTCGGCAATTTTGTTGATGGGCATCTGTCGCTGAAGTTCTTTCACCAACTCGGCATAGCGTTTCTCCATGGCATCCATCAGGTAGCGCGCTTCTTGCACCCCGATAAACTCCGCCATGTGGTTGACCAACACCTTACGCAACAGCACAATAAGGCACTGATCACCGGTAAACACCGTTTGCCCCGCCTGTTGTGCACGTTTCCCCTCAGCGGCAGACAACCACGCGATCCGCCCCATTCCCTGCGGCAACACCTGCGTCTCTGTCGTGACATCTGCCGCCTCCGCGGTGGTGAAAACCATGCAGGAGGCCGCCACGGGGAACGTCAAGGAGAACACCGACTCCTGATAGATAAGCACCGCCATGCTGTTCTCTGTCATAGAGGCATCAACGATAATGGAGACATCCGGCAGAGGTACACCAAGGGTGTCGAACAGCGTTTTGCGCAGAGCATCAATCTCCAACGAAAGGTACTCTGAATGCAGGCGCGGTGCAAGCCGCAAAGTCAGAGGCTGCGCGCCCGGCACCATCTGATCGTCATCAACGCTGCCCTGCTGCGCGGATACAGGCTGCGGATGTCGTGCGCGATACCACAGCAGTGCACAAGGTAATGCGGTAAGTACCGCCATGATAAAGAAGTAGATAAACGGAAAGCCGGGAATGACGGCAAACAGCAACATCACCACCGCTGCGAGGATCAGCGCCTGAGGCTGTTTCCCCAATTGCGTACTCAGCTCACGCCCCAGATTTTGCCGTTTCTCACCCGGCACGCGAGTGACGATAATACCGGCACTGAGCGAAATCAGCAGCGAGGGGATCTGGCCGCACAGGCCGTCACCGATAGAGAGCACGCTGTAGGTTTGCACCGCATCCCCGAGCGACATGCCGTATTGCACCACGGCAATGGTAATGCCGCCCAGGATATTCACCAGCACAACAATAATACCGGCGATAGCATCCCCTTTCACAAACTTCATGGCGCCGTCCATCGCGCCAAGAAAACGGCTTTCGTGCTGCACATGCAGACGCAGTTGCCGCGCATGATCGGCATCGATCACCCCAGCACGCAGATCGCCATCGATACTCATCTGCTTGCCCGGCATGCCATCAAGAGAAAACCGAGCGCTCACCTCAGCTACACGCTCCGTCCCCTTAGTGATAACGATAAACTGCACGATGGTGATGATGGCGAAAATCACCAGTCCCACCGTCAGGTTTCCCCCCACCATAAAACGGCCAAACGCATCGATGATATCGCCAGCATTGTGCTGCAACAGCACCAGACGCGAGGTGCTAATGGTCAGCGACAGCCGATAAAGCGTGGTGATCAGTAACAGTGAGGGGAACACCGACAGATCCAGCGGATCGTTGATGTAAATGGCAAACAGTAGCAGGATGATGGAAAAGGCCAGATTAATGGCGATCAAAATATCCACCACAAACGTAGGCAACGGCAAGGTGATCATGACAATCGCCATGAGCATAACCACGGCGAGAATAATATCTTGCCTACCGGCACACATTTGCAACCAGCGCTGAACGTTATCTTTTCTCATCACGTTGGTTTGCATAATTTTTCCAGAAAGGTTCGCTGGCGACGGTGCAGCCATAGCCACTGTTCAGCCACGCTGTCTGCCATCGGTGCACAACTGATCACCATGCCTTGGCGTAACGTAAAGACACGCTGAGGAATGCCTGCAAACCAGGCGGGATGGGCGTGTTGCAATGCAACAAGCAGTAACGCATTGTCCCGCCAAGGGTCCAGCAGACATTGGCTGATATGCATGCGTCCCCGACGGAAGGTGAGGAAGGTTTGAAATCCCCGATCGACCCATTGCATTTCGGCAGAGGGGGCTTGCTCCGCCAGTTCAGCCAACTGTATAAAGCGCTGGATGTTTCTTTCGATGAACAGATCTAATGTCATGATGTACTTCCTATCATGTCCGGTAACAGAATCCCAGAGAAGACAAGGAGGAGAAATCAAGACAACACCTGATTACCCTTCATTTTTTGCAGCACGGTAAGAATACTTTCACGCTGATCTTCATCGCTAAAACACGCATCCGGCATCACTCTGAATTGCACATCCAGATAGCGTATGATGTGCTTGAATACCGTCGCGCTGGGCGTCAACGAAGAGATTCGCGCGATAAGCCAATCCTCAAACAGCCAGCTTTCCTGTGTAATATCAATCAACAAGGTCAAAAGTGAATCGGCAGGCAGAGAATAACGTTTTTCCTGCTCTTTACACTCCTGTTCCAGCCCCAAAAATAGCAACAAGCGACGCAGGCGGACCAGTACGGTCGCCAACCTGGTCTGCTGAGCACCACCGACAGAGAGCGAGAGTTCAAACGCCGCCATGTGTAATACAACGCGGAGCCGACGCTGACGATCGGACCAGTCAACGATGCGTTTAAACCATTCCGATAACGATATGTCCTGTTCATCCATCGCGCGCTGGAATAAGCGGCCAATGGGTGCCAGTACCGCCTTGCTGACAGTACCGAGCTCAATCAGGCCAAAGAGAGTGGTTTCATACGCATTTTCTTCGAGAAGCTGGGCCAACTGCGCATTCAGCGCCTTTTTCCGTTTTTCATCCAACGCCGTTGATGCCAGGTGTTGAGCGATCATAAAAATACGCCGCAGTCCTTCCAGCGCCTCACCATTCTCCTCAGACGACGCAGCGAGAAACGTCGAAAATCCACCGTCCTGGTCACGTAAGCGTTGTATCAGTGCAATTAACTCTTGCTGTCTGCGTACCTGCCTTTCTGACGATGCCAGTCGCTTTTCATCGCGCATTCGGCCAGAAAGTACCAGACTCATCTCTTCCAACGTTGAATCCAGCGATTCGCCTGCCGCTTCCTCCAGTTCCAGTAACGCCATGTCCATCGGCGGCATGCTGAATTCGACATTGCGCACCGGCAGCACCCGATGCGATTCATAGTGCGGTGATAGCACCGGACTGACGGGATTGCGATCCTCAGGTATCTTCATCATCAAGCCTTGCCTCCCGTTCCTGGATACCGAGATCATTCTCGGTATCAATCCACGCCAGCACCTGCTGAAAATGCCGACTGAGCGAAAAAGAGACGCTAAGCTGTGATGATGTCAGAACTGCTTCATCCATAGCCAACTGCGGATCACAGACGATGGCTAGCCGCTCCCCGAAGGCATCGCGCATTCTGGTTTCTCTCCCGGGATGAATCTGCAAGGTGGCCCCCCCCGTAGCAGCCAGTTGCTCCACCTGCTGCGACAAACGTGCGCACAGCAGGTCATCAACGGGCTGTTGGGAAAACCAAGCGCTCAATACGTTCCCCATAGCAAGGCGGATACGTGACGTGACCGCCTGCACCACGCACCGTTCCACCGATGCAGCCTCACACAGTGACACCACGTGACGCTCCAACCACCGCTCCTCACAGCGGGTGAGAATCTCCTGCCGACGGCGAGAGAACTCGGCATAAGCCTCGCTCTGTATCTGGCGCTGCGCTTTGCGCGCCTGACGTATCATTTGCTCTGCCTTACGGCTCGCCGCTTTCACAATAACAGCGGCCTCTTGATGTGCATCAAGCAGGGTGTGGGTATAAGCCAACTGAGTGTTTAGCCTTTCAGCGGGAATCACGGGGAAATCGGGAAGTTGCCCATCAAGTTCAATCAACGGGAGTCGGCACAGCGGCATAGCATACGTTCCAGTAAATTCATGGTGGCCCAAGGTATCACGGGATACAACGCTTGCTTCAGCGGCGGCAACTGTATCAAAAGCGCCTTAAGCACGGGTTCACGCGTTGCAGCACGATAAAGCATGGCGATACCGATGCGATTCGCAGCATCGATCACCTGTTCCGGTGAATAAAAGGCGGGATGTTTGTTGTCACACATACCAAACAGGTGCCAGATCAGATCGTTATCCAGCCAATGGCGAAGCACGTGACGATAATCAGGCAGCAGAAAGTAATCACTGCACGCCAGCGTCAGCAGACCAAGCGCCAGCGCATATTTCGAGATATTCGGTCCCAGCACCGCCAAACGGCGCTGACGTTCATCAAGCCGCCCCGGCAGATAAATCGGGCCACGCTGTGCCCGTAATGCGCGGTTCAGCACGTTGTCTAAAACCAGGGATTCGCCATAACGCCAACGTTCGTACCGATGAAACCCTAAATATACAAGCCAGTCAGGGTGCGCATAACGGGCGGGCTGCCAGACCGCGCGGTGCAACAGCAAGGTTAACGCATCCGGTCTACTGGACTCGTTCGCTGAAACACGCGCCACACTGTCAGTATCAACAGGGCAGATGCCAGTAAAATCAGCGTTAATACCACATATTGTCGATAACGGGATAGCCATTTCAGAAGCGCTCTCTGTTCAACGGATTTCGGCGGAGGAGCCACCCGAGCTCGATAGCCGGCAGGCTGCATCAAAATGCTGATTTGATCGTACTGGACACCGGGTATCGCTTTTTCAATCAGACTCTTGATTTGTACGCGAAACGCTTCCAGGTTCACTCGTGGGGAAAATTTAAGGTACACCGCTACCGAGGTGCTATCACCGGAACGGGTGCCAACATCATCACTGGGGGGATGGGATGCTATCGCGACAGAAGCATGCACAACCCCATCCATTTGGCTGAGCATTTCTTCAATGTGCTGTTCGGTGAGATACAGAATCTTCTGCTGCTCTTCCCGTGGAGAAACCACCAGTTGGTTAGGCGGAAACATGGTTTCTACCGTGGTGTAGAGTTTGCGCGGAAAACCATCCATGCGCAGCACTTCAACGGCATCAATAAACCGAGACTGCTCGACGCGCAGCGTTACCCCGCCGTCCGGCGAAGGCTGCTTATCCGCATCAATGTTGTTGTTCATCAGAATCGCCAACATCTGGTTGGCATCACTCTGAGACAAACCGTTGTAGAGCTCAACACGACACCCCGCCAACATGAAAGCAAGTATTGCCATGCCCAGACAGCGGAAGGCGTTCATGTCATATTTGCCAGTTTGTTGACCGTTTGCGCCGCAGAACCGGCGATCTTTGCGCCAAGATCGACACCGACGCTCAACGTCAAGATCTTCGCCTGCCGCTGCAACATCTGCTCCGGTGATAATGTTTCTACCGCACCGGATGCCGTTCCGGCATACAACATGTTCTTAAAGGTCTGCGCCGCCTGACTGTCCGGTGCATCCATCGCATCGACGCTGTCATAACGGCCATCTGGCGATATATTCTGAGAAATAGTCATGGGTGTGTCCATGGTGTCCCCCATAATAACGGTGAAAAACTCATAATGAAAAGCACTGCCTGACCACGTTAGCGTCCGGCGTATTCACGTGTTCCAAGGCGCGCTTGGCCTCTTCAGGCGCATCCAGCCCCAGCAGCAGGACGGCCATACACACCGAGCAAGCGTCACTATCGCTGACCAAGCTCGGCACCACCGGCACAATCGCTCGCACCTGACGCAACAAGCCGTGATTCACCCCCGCAAAAGCAGTTTCAAGCAGTAGTTGCCGTTCAGCAGACGTCAGAACACTCATATCTTCGAGATAATCCCGCTCAGCAGATTTTTGATGGTGTTGATCATCGCGCTTTCGTAGTTGATAAAAGTGGAATACTGCTGCACGGCAAACTGCGCCTTGAGCATGGCGTCTGGATTCGTTAAATCTTCGCCATTCATTTTGTCTTTGACGGCTTGTCCTGCCTGTTTTGCTAGGCGGGACAGCGTATCAATGAGCTGTTGAACGTCCATCGTTGATCTCCATAGTCTGCGGCCTTATTGCGTGGGACAGCGTGTTACCGGGCAATATGTTTGCTGACATCCACTATCGTTTTAACCGGTCAGCCCGCCTATCCGGTGTTTAACCTAACTGCGTGCTTTTCCACGAAATACCCGGTCTATATCTATTTCTAACCAACGCTCACCGTCGAGCAGGCACGTTACCGCGCCTTGTTGACACAGCCGCCTTACCAGCTTTTGGCGCTGGAGCGTTAAACGTCGGGGCAATACATCGGTTATGACTAACATGCGGATATGCCTCAACGCAGAAACCGAAAGTAACGCCTCTTGCAACAGCCGCCATAGTCGCAGTAATGACGCGGGTTGTGAGGCGCAGTCCGGTAACCGGGTTAAGCTACAGATAAGCAACGCATTATTCTGAACACGAAAAACAAGGAGGTAGGGAGGCAGCGTGATGTGCTGCCCGAGACGCAATCCGCACCCCGACAAAAACTGGGGCTGCGGCGCTAACCCAACCGTTTGCAACTGCCTGCAAAAAAGGGCTTCCAGTCGTTCCATCATTACTTCGCAAGGGAATGAAGGGTCTGACTAAATACCTCAACCATTTTGCGGCCCATTTCCATCATCTGTTGCATGACGTCGATAGCCTTTTGCACAATGTCGTCGAGATTTCGGACGTAGGATTGCGCGTTTTTACTTTGAAAATCCGCCAATGCCCGCTCGATTTCTGCTTCACGGTTTTCCGATGCCGCGGAAAATGAACAGAGCCCATTGGCTATCGAACCCGAACCGTTGAACCCCATCGTGGCGAGTTCTCGGGCACCTGCGCCGCTGATTTCCCCCATTATTCCGCCGTTCAGCGCGCCCGTGCACTGCATAAAGCCGCTTAAATAGGTGCCTAATGCGTTATCCCTTGCCGCACTAAAGCTATGCTCAATCGCGTTTAAACTGGTGGAAAGCGCATTCACTTCAAGCCCCCACCCTAATATCTGCTTCTTTTCGTTATACATGCGCATCACGTCACGCAAACGCCGGGCAAGGTTTAATAGTGTTCCCCACAGTTGATCAAACATCGCGAAAAAGTCATTCAATTCTGCATCGCTAGCGGCCTTTTCCTTGGTTGCTACTGCGGCGTTCGTCTTTTGTGATAAGACAGAAGAGAGGTGGTCTTGAGTCACGTTGACGGGGAATAGGTCTATAGACAGCGTATTTTGATCCATAAGAATATTTTGGCTCATAACATATCCTCAGGCGCGGCTACAGGCAATTTTTGCCAATACCGCACCGTAATCTTCCATTATTAATGTCGCGTTGCTTACGGCGGTGCTACTTTGCTGCAAATAATCGCCAAGCTGTTTTTCCTGATTTTTTTTACGTTCCTGCGTCCAACTATCTTTGATGTCGTTAATACGTTGCATAACGATTAATTCTTCAATTTCCTTACGCAAATCTGCCGCTTTCCATTGAGCAATACCCGATGTTATTTTTTGTCCACCACTTATCGCAGAGCGCACCGTGGTTAACCAGGTAACAGTGACATCTTTAATGATGCTGGAGGCCAGCCCTTTGCCTAGCGAGATCATAAAACGTCTACGCAACGCTTTTTCTGCGGTGGCAACGCCTTTTTCCAAAATGTCTTTCGCAACATCTGTCAGGGCGCTTTCCAGCTTTTCAGCTACAAGTTGCTCGATTCCCTGAACGGTGGCGCTACGCCCCATCGTGCGTGCCAAATACTGGTTCACGTTCCCCTCAAGCGTGGCTTCGAGTTCACTGACGAAACGTTTAGCCGTATTTTCAGCAATCTGTTTAATCTGCTGCCCCGCCTTGCCGCTCTGTTGACTCACTGCCTCAACCAATGTTTTACCCGCGCCGCTGCCCATTTCCTTTTCGGCCGCAGAGATCAAACCTCGAGCCACATAAATACCACGACCGATCTGCAAAATATCCAGCCCCATCGCGACATATTCACAGGTGTTCTGTACCAAGCCTGCCGCGTGAATAACGGCTTCACAGTCGGCTTTATTTGCCCACAGTCCCAAAGCAAACTCAGCGCCGCCTTTTACGATTCCGGCAACCCCTGCAGAGCAGTAAGCAATGCCAGCGGCAAAGGCGAGTGGATCTGCCGTGGCGACGGCTTCAACCATTTTAAATACGCCGATCCCTATCTCAATGGCACTGTTTATCCAATCAAATACGGCATTACACAGCGCAGATTTACGTACCTGATCCGCCTGTTCAATCGACTTGTTGATCTGCTCTTGATATTTTTCAACCTGCTTATTGCGCAGGAAAGTTTGCAGCTCAGTGGCTCGGTTCAATTGTTCACAGAGTGCCATTGCATTGCTGCTGGAAGCACGCATCACTTGCTGCGTCACCAGCATCGATAACAGCAGTGGGTCCATTTTCACGATGTCTTGCAGCGAAGCTGAGGCGGAACCGGTATACCCGGCTTCCAGCAGTCGTTGCCAGGCGGCCTCTGCTTGCTGCGCGTTCACCGACTGCGCTACGCCCCCTTGCTGGCGTTCCATTTCCACGTTTTTTGCTGCCTGGTGTTGCCGATAATGCAGACCAACAACAGAACGTATTGGGTGCGTTGTTTGCTTGGTTGGAGAAGAAACAGGCATCTCCTCTCCATCATCATAGAGCAGCGGGCAATCCACTCCCGCTCTGGCTTGTACACTATCCATCAGACTCTCCTGTTCGAGATAGTCCTTGCTCCGCCTGGCGGCGTATCGCCTGTAATGACCGGTTTTCACCGCAAATCAGCAAGGCAGCCTTAAAGGCTTTGCGTGCCAATGCTTTCTCACCACAGGCCAGAAAACACTCCCCAGCAGCACAAGGGACCTGCGCGGCCGATACGTTAATTTTCGCTGCCCGACCATAGGCATAAAGCGCATCTGACCAGGCGTGTGCCGCATGGCACGTCGCCCCAAGTTGATACCAGTAGTCAAAAGACCAATCATCGTAAGCGGTCAATATGCGTAACAGGTTGGCCGCCGCGCGATGATCCCCCGCGCTGGATAACTGTCTGGCGTAGCGAAAAAGGGTATCCAATTCACCGCTTACGTCTTTTTTCAGCAACATGCGCACGGCGCCACCGCGACGCAAAAATTGCAGCATGGTCAGACTCTCGTCTTGCGTCATGAATAGGTTTTTTGGGTGATCATTTGCAGAATTTCTCCCCATTTGCTGACCAGGTTAGTCGCCTGCGAAATGGCAGCATTAAGCATCTGTATTGCTTTTTGAATCGTCAGTTGCGCTTGAGAGGAGAGATCGCTGTCGCGATTCGCGCTGTTATCCAATGCGGCTTTAATGGCTTGGAGGCTGCCTTTGTCCAATTTACCGTCAGCCCCAGCGTGCTGTTTGATGTAGTCGTCTATCGATTTGCCATCTACCTGAATACCGTGCGTCTTCATATACTCAATAACATCAGCTGGCACCGCTTCTTTGGTATTGCCATCACCTTTTGACGCTTGCGCAATGACCTCATCCATCTGGTTTGCCTTTTCCTGAGTATCTCTGGCTCGATTGGATGCATTTTGAATATCATTGAATTGGGCATAGGCGCGCGATGACTGTACATCCTGCAACAACAGCATTATTTCATAGGCATAAGCGAAGATATTATCGGCTGGCCCATAATAACGCGATTTTCCCAGGGGTGTATTTCCGAGACGTGTTTCCTTATCTTCAAATATACTAGGATTAATGCTTGGTAATGAGTAAACGGGTATGCTTGCCATCATAAACCTCCTGAATGTAAAACAGTGTAGATATGCTCACTATTTATTAACGCTGTGCTTAATATGCGTTTCGATTTTTTTCAAGGAGATACTTAATGCTTTCAAATCTTTTTTGGCATTTCCTGCAATAATGTTCATGTGATGGATACTCAGCGGTTTTTCTGCTTTCACATCATTCTGCGAAACGGTTTTCCCCGCAGAGGTCAATTTGCCTTTTATTTTTTCAAATTCAGAAAAACATTTTAATAGACGTTCATACTCTACTTCTAACTTTTTAAATTGATTCGCAATATTACCTGACATGATACACCTCTCATCGTTCACTAATATGTCAGCCGTTGGTATGAAGATGATTATTCTCTACTGACTTTACTCAGCCCCTAGCGCTATATTGTGATAACGAAAGTAAATTACCTTGATAATATCTTCACTCTGTATTACCGCTTCCAGCAATAAGGCAAAGTGCTGATATTCCTCTGGCGTAATGGGTCTATCCATAGCACAGGCTAATCGATGACGGGCCGCACTCAGCACCATCAATGCCTTTTGGGCATCATCAGCCGAACTCTGTATGCGATCTTCCAATGCCGTCAGCGTCGTCATCGTATTTCCCCTTAAAAATTGAATGGAAGCGTGATCAGCGTGCGCCCTTGTCTGAACGTCACCGCGCTATCGCTGATAGCCACAACCTCGCTGCCCTCAGCCAGTCGACTGCCTATGGATAAGGTATCGCCATTACCCAACACCAGATACTCGCCACGCCGGCTATGAACAATGCCAGTGACAGGGGCTGGCAGCTGTCTGGAAAACTCATCGGATAGGGGAACATCCTGATAGCTCAGCGCCACAGTTGGATAGCGCGATCGCATATCCTGCATCAGTTGCGTCAAGGTCTGCTTATCCTGCGCGTTCAACACGCCGCTCAAAATGAAACGCGGCCCCGTATCCGTCAGATTCACCTTGCCCGCTAATCCTTGCTGTAGCAGCGCGCTAATCAGCGCGTTACCAATTTCGTCGTAGGGGTTTTCTATCTGCCAATGCCGTAATCCCGGAATGTCGGCCAACAGCGGTTGAACCGCCGCCCACTGTTCTCCCATACGAATATCCGCATCGATCGCAACGTTGCCCTTCCCTCGGCTGACAACCTGAGCCTGGGTGTAGCCCGCCTGAATCAGCACATCTTTCACGTTTCGGATCAGTTGATCGGCGCAAATAACGTCATCTTGGTAGCGAATGTCGTGGGATTGCAGCGCAAGCCACAAGGGCGTCAACGTATCCCTCGATTCGCAATCCCCAGACACACGCAGTACACCATCCTGCTGCCATTGCGCCACGAGCTGCGTCAACCCGGTTTGCTGCAACAACGCGCTCACGTCTACTGGTGCTTCCGTCGATGGCGACGGGCCCCATTCCGTAGAGAAAAATATGAGAGCGAAGATCAGCATAAGCATGCCAGGCACCAACAACCAGCCGCTTGAAAACCGGCGAACAGGCAGGCAATAACCGGCAAGGTCTGCTTGCTGCGGCCCAAATGCCATCGCTAACCCTGCCGCCTCCAATACGCCCTGGGAGGGTAATGGGTGATGCTGTACATGGCGGCGACCATTTACCCGCACCGACACCTTTTCCGCATTGGCATAGAGTTGCCCGTCAACGACCGCCAGCTCAATGCGGCTTGCGGCCTGCAAAGGGATGCACAGATCGCATTCCCGTTCACCGATGGAGAGACGACCTTCCGATAGCCACACTTCCCGTCCATGCAATACGCCGCCTAACAGGCGAATCTTCCACGTGTTTTCCATACGCTTTTCACTGTTGTCTATTGGCAACGGATGCCTTGATCAGGAACAAGCGAATAACGCTATGCATTTGGTTGGTTTTGGTGCTGAAGAGGTGACCAAGCACAGGGATGTTGCCTAACAAAGGGACTTTCTTTTCCGACTGTATCTGCTTATCCTGTTTGAACCCGCCCAATAACAGGCTCTGCCCCGCCTGCAACATGGCTTGCGAAGCAATTTCTGCATTTTTAACACCGGGCAAAGGCTCATCCTGACTGATGGGTTCGCTTTGTTGCCCATCCTGAATGTTCAGGTTCAACATGATATTTTGCTTGCCATTCTGCTCTAACAGTCGAGGCGTAACGCGCAGTAGCGATCCGGTTGTCACGGACTCCAGTTTGACCATTCTGTCGCCCTCAAGCTTGGTGTAGAACGTGACATTCTTATCCAACACTGCTTGAATATTGTTGAGCGTCACTACCGAAGGTTGCGATAACACATAGGCACGTGAGTTCTTTTCCAGTGCGCTAAGGCGCACCATAAAGTTCGGCGTGTCTTTGATCACACTGGAGAATCCGCTGTCGAGGCTCCCCCCGTTATTATTGAAGCTGAGCATTCCGCCACCGATCGATGTCGCCGCACTCCAGTCAATGCCTAACTGGTTGATATCCCCTGCATCCACATCAATGATGGTCACAGATATTTCGATCATTTCAGGACGTTGATCCAACTGGGTGATCAGTTGGCGATACCCCGCCATGTTGACGCTGCGATCGCGCACGATGACCGCATTCTGACGCGGGTCCGCAGAAAACATCGGTAGTCCCTGAGTCGCAGGCGTATTACTGGCTGGCGTTGGCGCACCGCCGCGGGTCATGTCACGCAGCACGCTGACAATTCCGGGTACCACAACGGTCTGGTCGCGGTATCGATACTGATCATCCAGCGCCGTGGCATATTTCAAGGGATATACCACAACGCTCACGGCATCATCCTGACGTTTGCTAATATCGGCATCAAGGGTGGTTGCCAGTTGTGTAACGCGTTCCAGGCACGCAGGTACACCGCTGATTTCCAGCGCATGCTCATTCAACACGGGATAAATGACACAACTTCTATCCTCAGGAACATTCAGTCTGCGTAAATTTGCTGCAAAACGCGTGGCGGATAGAACATTAAGTGTTATAAGATGGCGTGACAGACGCTGTGCGGGGTAAATAAACAACGTATTGCCATCGTAATAAGAAACCAGATTATATTGACTCATCAGCTTACATAGAATATCCACAGGTGGTCCTGGCAAGATAACACCGCTGAAATTTTGTACAATCGCCGAATCAATATTCGTTGATGTATAATAGTTTTCCGCGAGATGCTTCAACAAAGAGGAAAGCGACATATTTTGTGCACGCAATGAAAAATCATTTCCCTCCCACGGTAAGTTTTCAGCATAAGAAACTGAACAGAAAAAAAACAAAACCAAATGGGCGATTTTATATAGCTTCATATTCTTTTACCTGGCATGGGTGGGTCGTGTATTCAATATGTTGATTGCAGTGTGAAATGTCCGGTTTTGGATGTGGAATACAGTGGCTAAAGTTGATGTAAGATGCCCGTTTTGTGAACAGACATCTCATGTGAAAAAACATGGTTATGGCAAAAGTGGCCATCAGCGTTACCGTCGTCAGTCGGCTTTGTTGAATAATAGGGAATAATGCTGTTATGACACGCCTGTTTTGGATTAAAATGCTGATCGCTCCGGGATGCATCACCACGCTCTGGATTTAACATACTGATTTTACGTCAAGGGAATCCGCAGCCTTTATGGCTA
>NZ_JAHWCO010000472.1:0-1776 GCF_020054415.1 Candidatus Symbiopectobacterium sp.
CCAGTTGCGGTTCAAAGGAACCATCACGATCACGTGGTGTACGCAGTTCCAGCGGACCATCGCCGGTGGTAACAGTCTTTGTGGAGTAGCCATTGCGCGTGTTAGTTCCAGATTTGGACTGGTGCTTCTCATGCCCGAGGTGGTGGTTCATTTCAGCATTAAGGGCAGCTTCAACGCTGATCTTTTTCAGCAGGCGATCAAACTGGTTGAGATCGTCAGGGGTTTTGAGATTTTTTGCCAGCTCGTTAGCCAGAGCCTGTAACTGTTTTTCGTCCATAAAGTAACCTGCTTTTGATGTTGGATTGAACATATCAAAATCAGGCAATTACACAATCTCGTGTACAGGCTCTAGTTCACAGGCGTTATTGTGTGTTGTTGCGTTCAGCGCCTAAGCAGGAAGAATACTCGCTGTTAAACTTTGTCACAAAAGCTTTTTCTTCTGTGCAGTGCGTAGCGGTGAGCGCTAACTTATAATGCCCGGGTTGTTACCAATACCGTAACCGTTATTTATTTAAGACGTTGAATAATGATTAAAAAACATAAGTTTTCTCTGCTTGTATTGCTGCTGTCTGCACCTATGACATTCACCCCCTCCGTATTGGCGAAAACGGCTGTGCCAGCTATTGACAGTACCCATCAGGAGATCGCCTCTGGCAGTGCGATGGTGGTCGATCTGCGTGATAATAAAGTGCTTTATTCCGCTAATCAGGATGTGGTGGTGCCTATCGCCTCTGTCACCAAACTGATGACGGCTCTGGTGGTGCTTGATGCAAATTTGCCGTTGGATGAAGTGATCTCGGTTGATATCAGCAACACGCCGGAAATGAAGGGGGTTTATTCTCGCGTTCGTCTGAACAGTCAGATCAGCCGCCGTGACATGCTGCTGCTGGCACTGATGTCCTCCGAAAACCGCGCCGCTGCCAGTCTGGCACATCACTATCCGGGGGGCTATCAGGCGTTTATCGCCGCGATGAACGCCAAGGCCAAAGCATTGGGTATGGCGCACACCCGCTATGTGGAACCGACGGGGCTGTCAATTAACAACGTTTCTACCGCGCGCGATCTGGTCAAATTGCTGATTGCCAGCAAGCAATATCCGCTGCTGAGCCAGTTGAGCACCACGCAGGAGAAAACCGCCACCTTTACCAACCCGGGCTATAGCCTGCCGTTTCGCAATACCAATCATCTGGTCTACAAAAATGACTGGAATATTCAGTTGACCAAAACCGGGTTTACTAATCAGGCGGGCCATTGTCTGGTAATGCGTACCGTGATCAATCAGAAACCGGTAGCGCTGGTCGTACTGGACGCATTCGGTAAATATACCCACTTTGCAGATGCCAACCGTCTGCGCCGCTGGATGGAAACCGGACAAATAACCGCAGTACCGGATGCCGCGTTAAGCTATAAAAAGCAAAAGGCGTTAGCCTCACGTGCACCGGGTCAAGTGGCACGGGTTACAACAGATATTGAATAACGGATTTTAACGCTGCCGCTTTGTAGCAACCCCTGACGGACACCTTTTCCGTCGGGGTTCAGTTCCTCGCCGTCAGGCGCGAAAATCCGGTCGTGTATTTAATATGTTGATTGCAGTGTGAAATTTCCGGTTTTGGATGTGGAATACAGTGGCTAAATTTGATGTAAGATGCCCGTTTTGTGAACAGACATCTCCTGTGAAAAAACACGGTTATGGCAAAAGTGGCCATCAGCGTTACCGTCGTCAGTCATGCAAACACGGATGGCTACAGGGCTTACAACGACGAACTTCCAAAAGTA
>NZ_JAHWCO010000541.1:0-2338 GCF_020054415.1 Candidatus Symbiopectobacterium sp.
GCATCTACAAATATTGTCCAGCTGATCGTACCACTCAAACAGACCAAAGTGCCTCCGATGAAAAATGACAGTGTAATTTCGTTGCACTGATGGAAACAAAAGTAGCCCGTCATTTATCGCACGTTTTGGCTTCAAATATCGCACGCCGCATCATAAGGTTGATATATCCGTCATACTTCAAGTTGCATGTGTGTTGGCTGCGTTCAGTCACCCGAATCACTTACCTGAGTAAGCTCATCGGGACTCCTTCTCTTACCGCCTTCCCGCAACTCGAATTATTTAGGGTATAGTCATCACTTTATGTAATATTTGCTGAGTTTGGTGATAAACCTATTTTTATTACCCCTCGCTCTGCCGTCATGATAGTCCTGCCGCCACGGTTTGCGCGCGTTTGCGTGTGGTAAACCTATTGTTCTGCAAGACATTCACCTGACGAGAACAGGGTAACAGAGTGTGTGTCGGCCGTCAGTACTGCCTGTGTGGCAGTCCAAATTCTTTGTTTCATCCCAAGGCAGGATTGTTACCATGAAAAATGTTGGTTTTATCGGCTGGCGCGGTATGGTGGGTTCCGTTCTGATGCAGCGTATGCAGGAAGAGCGTGATTTTGACCTGATTCGTCCGGTGTTCTTTTCCACGTCACAACACGGTCAGGCTGCTCCGGTACTGGGTGGACAGCAGGGCACGTTGCAAGATGCCTACAATCTGTATGCACTGCGCGCGCTGGATATCATCATCACCTGCCAAGGCGGTGATTACACCAATGAGGTTTACCCCAAGCTGCGTGAAAGCGGCTGGCAGGGGTATTGGATCGATGCGTCCTCCTCGCTGCGTATGCGCGATGACGCCATCATCATCATCGATCCGGTCAACCATGCTGTGATCAAACAGGGTCTGGACAACGGCATTAAAACGTTTGTTGGCGGCAACTGTACCGTCAGCCTGATGCTGATGTCGCTGGGTGGACTGTTTGCGCACGATCTGGTGGAATGGGCCTCTGTGGCGACCTATCAGGCGGCATCTGGCGGCGGTGCGCGCCATATGCGCGAATTGCTGGTTCAGATGGGCCTGCTGCACAATGATGTGGCGAAAGAGTTGCAGGACCCTGCCTCTGCCATCCTGGATATCGAACGCAAAGTCACCGCGCTGACGCGCAGTGGCACGTTGCCGACCGACAATTTCGGTGTACCGTTGGCCGGCAGCCTGATCCCGTGGATCGACAAACAGCTGGATAATGGCCAGAGCCGCGAAGAGTGGAAAGGTCAGGCAGAAACCAACAAAATTCTCGGCACCCAGTCCGTAATCCCGGTGGATGGTTTGTGCGTCCGCATCGGGGCGCTGCGTTGCCACAGCCAGGCGTTCACTCTGAAACTGAAGAAAGATGTTCCGGTGTCTGAAATCGAACAACTGCTGGCAACCCATAACGATTGGGTGAAAGTGGTGCCAAACGATCGCGAGCTCTCCATGCGTGAATTGACGCCAGCTGCGGTAACCGGCACGCTTTCCACGCCAGTGGGGCGTCTGCGTAAACTGAACATGGGGCCACAGTATCTCTCCGCCTTTACAGTGGGTGACCAACTGTTGTGGGGCGCTGCAGAACCGCTGCGCCGTATGCTGCGCATCCTGCTGTAATCCCCTCTGGATTGAATGCCCCGCGTTATGCGGGGCATGTTCTCTCTCACTTCCTGCCGTTGCTTTCTTTGTTCTACTATCGCTTGCCATGATCTCTACCTTTTTAACGGCATGCAGCATCAATACCGTTGATCTTTTCAGTGACATTTTCCCTGAGCAGGTTTTCGATACGTTGGGCAAAGGTATTTAGTGTCAGCCACTGTCGTGTGAGCGCCTGGCGATTTCCTGCCATGAGCTGTATGCGTAGTGCCTCTTCTTCTTGTGTCAGCCGGGAGGCATGTTCAAGCAGGGAGGAGGCGAAGCCGCAGTCGGAAAAATAAGCGATCGCCTCGTTCCGGTTAGCGGGGTAATGGAGGCTTTGCCATTGCTGCAAGGGGCGGAGACAGCAGTGATCGGCCAGCTTCACCATAAGGCTTAATTGGTAATGTGCGCGCTGACCATAGCATCCGCTCACCAGATAGCCGCGTGCAACCTGGCGGATGGTATAGAGATTATTCAAAATGGGGTCGTGTATTCAATATGTTGATTGCAGTGTGAAATGTCCGGTTTTGGATGTGGAATACAGGGGCTAAAGTTGATGTAAGATGCCCGTTTTGTGAACAGACATCTCCTGTGAAAAACACGGTTATGGCAAAAGTGGCCATCAGCGTTACCGTCGTCAGTCATGCAAACACGGATGGCTACAGGGCTTACAACGACGAACTTCCAA
>NZ_JAHWCO010000673.1:0-2675 GCF_020054415.1 Candidatus Symbiopectobacterium sp.
AGAGCTGTGGCTGGAATGGTCTGTTGCGGGTGGCGGCAGTGCCGCTGATATTACGGAGGCTGAACGCCGCTGGGATGAGGGGAAGCTTGTTGCGGATCGCACGGGCTATCAGGCCATCTTTACCCGTGCACAGAAAGAAGGTTGGATAAATCCCGGTGCAGAGCGTATGCGCTTATCCTCTGTAGCCAGCGTAGAGGATTTTTCGGATGTTTCTGTTGCTGAAAAGGGTGACGAGGTTGCTGAGTATTTGCCATGGCCCAAGTTTACTCGCGATAAAAACAATAAAATTGAAGGTGTTATTTCTAACGTGCTATTGGCGCTAAGACGACCAGATCTCTGTGGTGTGCAGATCAGCCTCGACGAGTTCCGCGATGAGATAATACTGACTACCCCGAAGGGTAAGAACATACAACTGCGGGATGAGTATTACACCAAACTACATACAGCTCTTGAAAGTCTAGGCTTCAAGAAATTCGAAGAAGCAGCCATTAAACGTGCAGTTCGTCTAATCGCCTGGGAAAACAGGTTTGACTCTCTGAAAGAGTGGGTAAACACACTGCCAACGTGGGATGGTGTACCGCGTATCGATACATTTTTTATTCGCCACTGGGGAATAAAAGAGAGCGCTTATACCCGCTCTGTCGGACGTTATTGGTGGACTTTGCTTGCCGGTCGTGCTCTTGAGCCGGGTATTAAAGGCGATATGGCGGTGATCCTCGTCAGTCAACAGGGAAAGAATAAATCAGAAGGTATCCGTGCTATGGCACCTACGCCTGAACACTATATGGAACTGGACTTCGGCAAAAAGGGTGAAGAACGTATACGCGAGATGCGTGGGCATAACGTCATCGAACTTGGCGAGATGCGCGGCATGGATAAGCGGGGTATCGGTGATGTCCGGGTTACTATTTCTACCCGTGCTGATCGTAACCGTGGGCTGTTTCGTGAGCATTACGTCACCTTGCCGCGTCGTTGCGGCTTCATTGGTACTTCTAACTCTGAAACCCCTTTGACAGATACCGAAGGTAACCGTCGCTGGTTGCCTATGACAATCCCTGATGAAACCGAGGGTAAGTTCATCGCTCAAGGCATCGCGGACGAAAAAATCCAGTTATGGGCCGAAGCGGTTGCGATATTTAAGCGTGAGGGTATCGCCTGGGAGCGCGCCGAAACGCTCGCCAAATCCATTCTCGGCGACTATGAGGTTAAGGATGAAGTCTGGACGACCAGTGTTGCCGAATGGCTGGAACAGGAGACAGTAGAACTTACGGGCGATGATATTAAATTGAATAGGGAGCGGGTACCTCTGACGTCAAAAGACATCCTGATCGATGCCATCGGCTTTAAAGCAACCCAGGTCAAACGGGGTGACGAGATGAGAGTTGCAAAAATTATGAAAGACCTTGGTTACAAAAAACGTCAGTTGCAAAGTTTAGCGGGTAAGCCTTATCACTGGCAAAAGTGCGAATAATTGCGAAGTTGCAGAAATGTACGAGTTTGCAAAATTTAGCAGATAAGCCAAGAGACTGGGAAAACGTAAATAATTACGAGTTTGTAATATTTTTCACATTTACCACTTAACCTACTTAACCTTTAAAAAGTAGGTTAAGTAAGAAAAAAGACATATTAAACATGAAATTACTTAACTACTTAACCTACTTAACTAGTTTACCTATATACGTGCGCGCGCATGCGCATGTGAGTAAGAATTTTATTTTGCTAAATAGGTTGAATAGTTAAGTAACTTAATGATTTTAAACTACTTAACCTTTTAAACGGTAAATGAGGTTAAGTTAACCCAAGGAGAAAGTGAAAAATGAGTATTTCCAGTGAAAGATTACCAAGTGCTGATACCCTGGCGGGCGCGTGCCAGCGGAAAGCAGGGCTGCTCTGATGAAGACGGGATGGCAATTGATACCTGTGTCGCCCACATGAGCATAGTTCGCAGCCGAGAAGATATTTTGATATTGGGCCAGCGCTTCATAGGCGGCCTCTCAACGCGATTTATCGCCGAAGCCATGGGTTCATAGGTTAAGCGTAAAAGCGTCTTTCAGTGTGTCTGAGGGGTTTTTAGAGGGGTGTTTTGGTAGCATTTGGCATTCAGCTGGACATTCAGAAAGAGGGTAACAACTATGCGCGCACGCCGAAAGCTCAATAAAATCGCTTTCTACTCTCGCGAGTGCGCGCGTTTTGTCCTGAGGAGTTCGCACGATGCAAATCGACTGGTTTAACGTCATCATCGATATCGAACGCGCGGGGATGACACAGCAACAGATAGCGCAAACCGTCCACGTATCTAAGTCAGCGCTGTATGGCTGGAAAGCGGGAGCGGTACCGCGCTACGACGATGGGGAGGCGCTAATTCGCTTATGGGAACTGGTCACAAACAGAGCGCCGCAAGAAATCCCTTACACCCGTTTTTTTCAAAGCCGGTACCGCAAGCGCTAAGGTGTCAAAAATACCCGGTTCGTTGCATGATCATGACGAACGGCGATACCCGCCATTTGTTACAAAAATGTTTTTTTCAAAAAGCACCCATTCCGGCGCAGTAAACACGATCTTTTGCGCCCTTCGCCCTGTTTTATGTTTGAGCGCCATTTCGTCGGTGCGCTTAAGAGTCATTATGTTAAATAGCCCCCCGAATCGATTATTTTAGTCGGGAAACCGAACAGGCC
>NZ_JAHWCO010000654.1:0-1840 GCF_020054415.1 Candidatus Symbiopectobacterium sp.
GTACCACTGAGCGACAAATCCGCACAGATAATCTCATGCGTCACACTGTCTACCGCCAGGTGCAGCTTACGCCATACCCTGCGTCTGTCGGCACCATGCTGCCGGACTTTCCATTCGCCTTCGCCAAAGACCTTCAGGCCAGCTCCATCAATGACCAGATGTGAGATTTCACCACGGGTTGGCGTTTTTATGCTGATGTTCACTGTCTTTGCTCGCTTGCTGAGCAGCGAATAGTCTGGACAATGCAGCGACAATTTAATCAGTTTAAAAATCGAGTCAACAAAGCCCATTCAAGGCGGGTCGTTTCCGCGATAGCCAACATCATGCCTGTTTTTTCCTGTCTGACGTAAAGACGTCCATGCAGGTAATTTATCTGCTGCTTTACGGATAGCCTTCCAATCGTCCAAAGTTATGCGCTCACGTTGAATTTCTACACGCTGGTTGCGCGTAGCTTCGGCTGGATTGCTTTTGGTCACTCCTTCGGCAATGGCCTAACGAAACAAGTCAAGCAGCAATGCCCTGATGCGGTTTGCCATTGTCACTCTCACCGCCTTTACCCACTGATTCAGGAACGAGGCAATGTCTTCGGTTTGAGCTTCCGTCCTTCGAGTATAGTCAGATAACGCTCAGACCGTTGACTAACGGTCGTCGTATGCATACCGCTAATGCGGTCAACGAGTGGTGATTGCTTTGATGAGCCATAAATCGCCATATTAGCTGCTATGGCTTGTGTAATAGCCTCCCGCCGATTGCGTCCGAGGCCATGCTATTTCCCTATGCGTGGGTCGAGGTAGCAAAAATAGCCGCCATTGCGCTGTTGCAGGTTTGGCGGAAAATCGCGGTTCTTATGGCTTCTCCGGTGTGCCATGTTTTATCCTCGATACTAATAATGATTTGATAGGGTTGGATGAATGGAGTGAGTTGTTTCGGCTTACCCTCTCGGCGGTTTCATCAACCAAATATTCCCTGCCTTCAAATATCTCTGGCGGGTCAAAACGTACATTTCTAGCTGCTCGTCTTAGCGTTTCCATACAACGCGGACGGGGTTGCCGCCGATTCCACTCGGATAAGGTGATGTATACCATAATTGACCTCTGCTAAAATCAGGCCGCTGAGCCGTTCGTCATGACTGCGAGCGGGTGGGTGAATGACCAATCGAAGAAATGCGGTGGTGAAGGTGATGGCTTTGTTGAATAATAGGTAATCATGCTGTTTTTCCATGCCAGTTTTGGTAGAAAATGCTTGTTATCTCAGGTGTACATTTTTCTCATGAGGCCTAACTGCATGATTTTACGTTGCGAGGATCCGTCGTTTCACTGGGCTGCCAGCATAAAATCTATTTATTCAACAAAGCCGAAGGTGATTTCAGGCTGTAACAGCCTTGATTAAGGTGCTGGGGCAGATCGTAGAGGGTTGCCTTGCTGCTCGAGGATATCGATAAGCTTTCGGTATCCGTTTCTCAGCCATTTTACGATTTTATCCAATTGGGTTTCTTCCGGGTGATAGCTCCCCATGAGGGCAGCATTACCCGTGAATGCGTAATTCATGGGGTGCTCCTGTTATTATTGTGTTATTTGTGTGTTGTATGTCGCATGATTCATGGTTTTCCAAATCTGCCCATTATCTTTCGATAACATGCGCCAGTAGAGGGAGAGTCGTATTGATAAATAACCGGTTCGTTGGATGCGTCTTGCATGGATAAGCTGTACTAGCTCAGACCTGATCTGACAGTTACCGATTATTTATACAGGTGTCTGTCAGATTACATCTGGTTCAGATTCTTTTCTGCCCAGATCCGTTTTCCATCGAGTAAAGTGGCCATCGGCGTACGCCCGCAGCA
>NZ_JAHWCO010000592.1:0-1073 GCF_020054415.1 Candidatus Symbiopectobacterium sp.
CCTGACGGGTGTACGCCCTATCAATGTCAGCAATCTTCAATGGTACTATGTCCAGGAAGATATAAAAGAAATTGTCTATCCAGCCGGGATAATTGGTATGCGTGGTGCGATGAAAACGCAGAAGGAGTTCAGGATCCCAATCACCGTTGGTATTGAGCGTATTTTGCAGGAGCAGAAAGAATGGAGGGATTCGGTACCGGGATGTAATCAGCAGTTTGTTTTTCTTCAACCGCGCAATCCTGAACTACCGTTTGCAAAGCGATCCCTCGATAAGTTGATAAAAACTTACAGCCCGGAAAATGCAGTAAAGGGAATTAAACATGACGGAACGGTGAAGGGTAGGGAAGGGGCATTTAATACGATGTGCCGTAAGTTCTTTAAGAGCAATGTTATTGCTCAGATGCGTGCAAAGGGCTTCTCCCGCTCTGATACGCGGGAGATTAGCCTTTTGTGTTTGCACCATTCGGATAAAAGCGCGGATCCTATGGCTGAACATTACGACTTTTCAGATGAGATATTACAGGAGGAAATGGCGTTGAAGAAAACAGCCTTTGA
This sequence comes from Candidatus Symbiopectobacterium sp., assembly GCF_020054415.1. NCBI lineage: Bacteria > Pseudomonadati > Pseudomonadota > Gammaproteobacteria > Enterobacterales > Enterobacteriaceae > Symbiopectobacterium > Candidatus Symbiopectobacterium sp. The sequence goes on from NZ_JAHWCO010000592.1 coordinate 556, forward strand.
GGCGCATGAAGCAAGCATCTTGACACAGGTTATTTTACTGAGGAAAAAAGGTTAATACTCGCTGCGACATTTCTGGATAAATGCCTGAACGTTCTGTCGCTCATACCGCACTACTTTTGAGGTAAAACGAATCGGTGCCAATATTTTTTTATGGCGGTGATTGATATTCCAGTCACAGAGAGTTTTTTGGGTAATTCCGCCGAGCATTTTGCAAACCTCTGCCGGAGTAAGCAGATCGTCGGATTGTTCGCTCATTTCAAACCCCTTTGTTTCATTGCATCCAGCAGGATATCCTGCACGTTTCGTTTTGAATCGCGCCGTTCCATCACCAGTTCGTCTACGGTATCGGCGGCGATAATATGGTGTATCCATACCGTGCGGTTATGCCCCGCCTGTATCTGGCGTGTTGGCCCGATACGTTCGATAATTTGTTGGTACTGTTCCAGATCCCACCAGTGCGAGAAAAACACCAGGATGTTTCCGCCGTCCTGCATATTCAGGCCGTGGCCTGCGCTGGC
>NZ_JAHWCO010000601.1:0-8133 GCF_020054415.1 Candidatus Symbiopectobacterium sp.
AATAGTCTGGACAATGCAGCGACAATTTAATCAGTTTAAAAATCGAGTCAACAAAGCCCTGTAAAGCCCTCAATGAAAGGCCGAACACGCGTTTCATCATCAGGACTGTGGTGATGGCCATATCTGAGTAGTAGAGCGGTCGTCCACGCCGTTCAGTAGTGTTTTTTTCCGTCCATGCAGCAACGGCTGATTCATCTAGCCATACGGTTAGAGAACCGCGCTGCTTGAGGGCCTTGTTATAAGAGTGCCAGTTGGTAATTTTAAAATTTTGTTTTGCCATGGAGACCTGATTTTGAAACAACTGTGGTGATCTGCTCCGATGATTACCCAAAAGTTCTATTTATTCAACAAAGCCTCTGACGCCACCAGCAGCGCCTTTCTACCGTAATGGCGGGCAATATCGCCCACTTGCTTGTGTCGTCCTAATCCAAAATGAAATTTGACGGGATTACTGTAATCAAAATCCGGCATCTTTCACCTCTTTTTGTTCGCATATGCCGCATATGCGAATATTGTTCGTATTAATGATTCAGGTAATAGAGAGGAGGAAAAATGAGCGCCAGCCTTTTGATAAAAAAATGGACTGCCATCACATTTATTGTGGAGACAATCCGTTATACGTGAGAAATATTAGATTGCATTAACTGAGGAAGAACGTGCTAATCAGCAGATAAGCGTTGATGGAAATCACAATTAAAACAATCACATTACCGGCATTCTGTACCCAACGACCATTGACCATACATCCCATCAACGCCCGATTTCCGGTAAATGCCAGCAAAGGCACCAGCGCCAACGCAATCCAGAAGCTGAGCAGCACCTGACTCAGTACCAATACGCGAGTGGGCTCCATGCCGGACATAATCACAATAAACGAAGGTAGCATGGTGACCGTGCGCCGCACCCACAGGGGAATATGGAAACGGATAAACCCTTGCATCACCACTTGGCCGGCCAGCGTCCCCAAGACGGTAGAAGAGAGCCCCGCAGCCACCAGGCTTAAACCGAAAATAGTCGCCGCTGCCTTCCCCAACAGTGGATCGAGGGTGAGATAGGCACGCTCCAGATCGGCGATATCCTGATTGCCGCTAAAATGGAACGCTGCCGCAGCGGTATCCATCATTGCCAGATTGACGAATCCGGCAATGATCATCGCCACTGCCACGTCGATTTTGGTCGCAGCATAGCGTTCGGCACGGGTGTGGTCTTCTCCCTGCTGGGTCAATGAAGAATGCAGGTAAATCACATGGGGCATAATGGTGGCACCCAACACCCCAGCTGCCAGCAGCACCGCGTCGGAGGTGGGCAACTGCGGCACCGCCATGCCACGCACCAGCGAAGACATTTCAGGACGCGAGAAGATCAGTTCGACAATATACGCGGCAGCGACAAACAGCAGAAACCCGCCGATAATCATCTCCAGCGGCTTTTGACCACGCTGTTGCAGTGCCAAAATCAGGAAGGTCGCAATACCGGTAAGAATCGCGCCCTCAAGCAGCGAAATCCCCAACAGCAGCTTAAAGACGATAGCAGCACCGATAAACTCGGCCAAATCGGTTGCCATGGCGATGATCTCCGCCTGCACCCAATAGGCCACACCGCAGGGCGAGGGAAACGATCGCGAATGTGTTCTGCCAGATTTTTTCCGGTGGCAATCCCCAGCTTGGCAGAAAGCAGTTGGATCAGCATCGCCATCAGATTGGCCCATACCACCACCCACAGCAATTGATAGCCGTAGGCTGCCCCCGATTGAATATTGGTGGCGAAGTTACCCGGATCGATATAGCCAATCGCCGCTATAAATGCTGGCCCCGTCAGAGAAATATTAAGCTTCCTTGATGTGCGGCCGGCAGTCTCTATCACTCTGCTTCCCGTCATACAATGACCCTTTATTACCTCTATAATGATTCACTCTGTCATGAATGATAATGATTATCAAGTGTATTTAGAGTGGTAAAACAGATTGCTGTAATAGCTAAAACCAGCACCGTTAGCATGGACATCCGTTTAGCCTGATAGGTTCACGACTACCTCTCTGCCAGCACGGCCCCCGACACGCACGCATCGCTAAGAATTTGATCTGCGCCAGATTATTAACAAAATATAAACAAAAAAAACCAAGGTAAAGTCACTTGGTTTTTTTATTGATTTCAATTTGTTACGTACGTCTTCAAGGCAGACTCGGGTCGCTCAGGGAAATCAGCTCTTCGCTTTGGAAACGGCAACCATGGCGGGACGCAGCAAACGACCGTTCAGAGTGTAACCTTTTTGCATCACCATCATGACGGAATTTGGCGCATGGTCGGCCGATTCCAGCATGGTCATTGCCTGGTGCACTTCCGGATTAAACGGCACGTTCACGTCACCCACCGCCTCAATACCAAACTTGCGCACGGCATTCAGCAGCGATTTCAGCGTCAGTTCCACCCCCTCAATCAACGAGGCGAGGGACTCATTGCTGCGATCGGCTGCATCGAGCGAACGCTCGAGGTTATCAATCACTGGCAACATTTCACCCGCAAATTTTTCCAGCGCAAATTTATGCGCTTTTTCCACGTCCATTTCAGCGCGACGGCGGATATTGTCCGTTTCGGCACGCGCACGCAGCACGGTATCGCGCTCACGCTGCTGTAGTTCGTTCAGTTGAGCTTCCAATTCGGCAATACGTTCATCACGCGGATCGGCGACGTCTGTTGTTGCAGGTTCCACTTCCGCATGTTGCCCCTGTGCCGCTTCCATTTGATCTACGACTTGCTCGTCAGGCGACTTCTGTTCTTTACTACTCATGAAATTCTCCGCGGTTTTAGCATTCATCTCGCTTGTTCGCTTATTATGGGGATGAAAACCGGGGATTCAAGAGAAGTCGTTACATATACCGACAGATTTCGTGATACCGTGCGGCTCAGGGTAAGGAAAAGCATAACGATGACGAAACAGTTCAATTGCATTGGTATTGTGGGCCACCCGCGTCACCCCACGGCACTGGCGACGCATGAGATGTTGCATCACTGGCTGCACAGCAAGGGCTACCAAGTCATGCTGGAGCAGCATATTGCCCACGAGCTAGACCTGCCCGATGCGTTGACCGGCAGCTTGGCGGAAATCGGCATGCAAGCCGATTTGGCCGTGGTGGTTGGCGGCGATGGCAATATGCTAGGTGCCGCTCGCGTGCTCTCTCGCTATGACATTGATGTGATTGGCGTCAACCGGGGAAATCTCGGCTTCCTGACCGATATCGATCCCGATCAGGCACAGCAACAGCTTACCGAGGTGTTGGAAGGGCGCCACCTGAGCGAACGGCGCTTTATGCTGGAAGCGCACGTTTGCCGTCGCAATCAGCCTGACAGCACCAGCACGGCGATCAATGAAGTGGTACTGCACCCCGGAAAAGTCGCCCATATGATTGAATTTGAAGTCTATATTGACGAGCGTTTCGCCTTCTCCCAACGCTCGGACGGCCTGATTATCTCAACGCCTACCGGTTCCACCGCTTACTCGCTTTCCGGTGGCGGCCCCATCCTGACACCGACACTGGATGCCATCGCGCTTGTGCCGATGTTTCCCCATACGCTTTCAGCGCGCCCACTGGTGATAAACAGTAGCAGCACCATCCGCCTGAAGTTTTCTCATATCACACACGATCTGGAGTTGAGCTGTGACAGCCAGATAACCCTGCCGGTACAGGAAGGGGAAGAGGTACTGATTACTCGCAGCCAATACTCACTAAATTTGATACACCCAGAAAATTACAGCTATTTCAATACACTAAGCACAAAGCTGGGGTGGTCGAAAAAATTATTTTAAAATTTCGCGCTGGCCACTTTACTGGTTAAAAAACGGTATTATACTGTATACAATTACAGTACGCTGTTACATACAGGAAGGTGATTCATGCTGGCGCAACTCACTATCAGCCATTTCGCTATCATGCGTGAGTTAGACATTGATTTTCAATCAGGTATGAGCGTTATCACCGGCGAAACCGGCGCGGGCAAATCTATCGCGATTGACGCATTGGGCCTGTGCCTAGGCAACCGCTCTGACGCCAGCATGGTGCGTCCCGGCGCACAGCGTGCCGACATCTGTGCCCGTTTCGCCCTCAGCGATACTCCTGCGGCAAAAGCATGGCTGGAGCAAAACCAACTGGATGACAGCAACGAGTGCCTGCTACGCCGGGTGATCAGTGCAGACGGGCGTTCACGCGGTTTTATCAATGGCACCGCCGTGCCATTATCGCAGTTGCGTGAGCTCGGCCAACACCTGATCCAACTGCACGGCCAGCACGCTCACCAGTTGTTGCTCAAACCTGAACACCAACGTCATCTGCTGGATGCCTATGCCGACGAACCGCAACTGCTTGCTGCCATGCAACAAATCTGGCAGCAGTGGCACCAAAGTTGTCGCGATCTGGCACACTTGCAACAAGCGAATATCGAACGTGAGGCACGCCGTGAACTGTTGCAATACCAGCTCAAGGAGTTGAAAGAGTTTGCCCCACAGCCCGGCGAATACGAACAAATTGACGTCGAATACAAACGGCTGGCTAACAGCGGTCAACTGCTGTCACTCAGCCGGCAGACATTGCAGTTGCTCAGCGAAAACGACGATCAGAACATCATGAGCATGCTCCACAGCGCAAAGCACCAACTCGGCGAACTCGTCACTATGGATGAAAAGCTGGGCAGCGTGCTGAATATGCTGGAAGAAGCCAGCATTCAGATCAGTGAAGCCAGTGATGAGTTGCGCCACTACAGCGAACAAACTGATCTCGACCCGACCCGACTCTATGAGCTGGAGCAGCGTTTATCACGCCAAATGGCGCTGGCGCGCAAACATCACGTCCCCCCGGAAAACCTGCCGGCATTTTACCAGCAACTACTGGATGAACAGCAGCAGTTGGCAGAACAAGAGAGCAACCACGCCACGCTCAGCTTGGCCGTTAGCGAGTATCACCAACAGGCGCTGCACGCCGCGGAACAGTTACATGCCCGCCGTCAACACCATGCGCATGAATTGTCTCAGTTGATTATGGCACAGATGCATGAACTCGCCATGCCGCACGGCCATTTCTCCATTGAAGTAGAGTTTTCGCCGGAGCGCCTGACAGCCTATGGCGCAGACAGCATCGCGTTTCTGGTCACGACTAACCCGGGTCAACCGCATCATGCTCTGGCGAAGATCGCCTCCGGCGGTGAACTCTCCCGTATCGCACTGATCATTCAGGTGATCACTGCGCGTAAAATGGATACTCCAGCGCTAATTTTCGACGAAGTCGATGTCGGTATCAGCGGCCCAACCGCCGCGATTGTTGGCAAAATGCTACGTCAACTCGGCACATCCACGCAGGTGATGTGTGTCACCCACTTACCGCAAGTTGCTGGCTGCGGTCATCAACATTTCTTTGTCAGCAAACATACCGATGGTGCTGCTACTGAAACGCTGATGCAACCGTTGGACAAACGCGCAAGGTTGCAAGAGCTGGCACGTTTGTTGGGTGGCAGCGCAGTCACCAAAAACACATTGGCGAACGCTAAAGAGTTACTGGCTGCGTAAAAACAGCATCAGGCATCGCGAGCCATGGCTAATTGAGTGCGTTTTATCGTTGTTACCGTTAGCGTTCAGACAAAAATAATCAACTTTTTTGCATTCCGGTGGTCATACAAGCGCCTTGCCGGTTTTCAAGACAGGCAAGGTCTATTATCATCGGCAACCTATGCCCTTAAGGAATGTATTTACTATGCGCTGTAAAACGCTGACCGTCATCGCCGCGATGGTTGTTATGCTGACCGCCGGTTGTTCTACGCTGGAAAGACTGGTCTATCGTCCAGATATCAACCAAGGGAACTATCTGGCACCGGCTGATGTGGCAAAAATCCACACCGGTATGACCAAGCAACAGGTTGCCTTTACATTGGGTATGCCGATGATGCAAGACCCCTTTGGCAGTGACACCTGGTTCTACGTTTTCCGCCAGCAACCCGGGAATGGAGCGTTAAAACAGCAAACGCTGACACTGACCTTCAGACAGGATGGCGTTTTGACCAACGTGAAAAATCAACCGACGCTGAATTGATAGTGAATCTGTGATCAGAGCACGCATAATAAGGCACAGAATGTGCCTTATTTTTTGGAACGCGCCGCGCGCTGACGGCGCAATTCTTTAGGATCGGCAATCAACGGACGGTAGATCTCTACGCGATCTCCCTCGGTCACTGCGTCCGTCAAACGGGCCGACAGGCTAAAGATCCCGACTTTGTTAACCTGTAAATCGATATCGGTACGCAATGTCAGCAACCCGGAGGCAACAATAGCCTGCTCCACCGTTGCGCCCTCTTCCACCGTCACGGACCGCATAAACTGACGTTCTGGCAGCGCATAAACCACATCGACACGGATTTCAGGCACGGTATACCTCTTTGGCGCGTAAGGTGAAGGCCTGCACCATATTACTTGCCAATTCTTTAAACACCTTGCCAAAGGCCAGTTCGATCAACGCATTGGTGAACTCAAAATCAAGATGCAGTTCCACTTTGCAAGCATCGGCGCTTAAAGGAATAAAGCGCCAATCGCCACTTAATTGACGGAACGGACCATCAACCAACTGCATACTGATGCATTGGCTCTCGGTGAGCGTATTGCGCGTGGTAAAGGTTTTGCTGATCCCGGCTTTAGAAACATCGACAGCGGCCGTCATCTCTTCAGCGCTGGCAGCAATAATGCGGATCCCGGTACAGCTAGGCAGAAACTGGGGATAGGAGGAAACATCATTCACCAACTGGTACATTTGTTGCGCGCTGTAGGGCACCAGTGCAGAGCGACTAATCTTGGGCATGGCTTTTTCCGTATTACTTCAAACGCGCGGAATAATAGCACCGATGGCCCGTATGGTAAAAATTCTGAGGCGACGATCGCATCCCTTCCTCAACGTGCGTTCACTGATGCGGCAGTGATGTCTTTCCCTTTAACATCCGGTATAATGACGACACTATGACAAAGAAAAAAGCTTATAAACCCTGCTCCGCCACCATTGCGCAAAACAAGCGTGCTCGCCACGAATACTTCATTGAAGAAGAGTTCGAAGCGGGATTGGCGTTGCAAGGATGGGAAGTAAAATCACTACGTGCAGGTAAGGCCAACATCAGCGACAGCTATGTACTGTTGCATAGCGGTGAGGCTTTTCTGTTTGGTGCTACCTTTCAACCACTACTTGCCTCGTCAAGCCACGTGGTTTGTGACCCAACACGCACCCGTAAACTGTTGCTGAACAAGCGCGAGTTGGATTCACTTTATGGACGGGTTAATCGTGAAGGTTACACCGTGGTCGCGCTTTCGCTGTATTGGAAGAACGCCTGGTCAAAAGTGAAGATTGGTGTTGCTAAAGGTAAGAAAGAGCACGATAAGCGTTCGGATATCAAAGAGCGCGAGTGGCAAACAGACAAAGCACGCATCATGAAAAACGCCAACCGCTAACAGTGGATTAGGGCGTCACGGTTCTGTTATACTACTGAAGTAATTGGGGCTGATTCTGGATTCGACGGGATTGTGTAGCCTTAGGAGCATGCCGAGGGGCGGTTTGCCTCGTAAAAAGCCGCAAAAAATAGTCGCAAACGACGAAAACTACGCTTTAGCAGCTTAATAACCTGCTCTGAGCCCTCTCTCCCTAGCCTCCGCTCTTAGGACGGGGATCAAGAGAGGTCAAACCCAAAAGAGATCGCGTGGATGCCCTGCCTGGGGTTGAAGCGTTAAATCCAATCAGGCTAGTTTGTTAGTGGCGTGTCTGTTCGCAGCTAACCGGCGAATGTAAAGGCTAGACTAAGCATGTAGTGCCGACGGTGTAGTAATTTCGGACGCGGGTTCAACTCCCGCCAGCTCCACCACTTTTTAGTAAAATGAGGTCTACCCAAGTCTATCAAGGCCGCATTCCACATGGGTTTGCGGCCTTTCTCATGTCCAGTGAAGTCTACTGAGAATTGCTAGAAACCACTCCTTATGTGTATTAGTCGCGACTAGATCTGACACTGTACCTTGAAAGGTTGAGAGTTACCGGTTTTGATATGGGTGTCTAATCCTTAAACAAAACGCGAGGTAACTCTCATGCTTCATACTAACAATCCCATTATCAAACACAAAGCC
>NZ_JAHWCO010000554.1:0-1138 GCF_020054415.1 Candidatus Symbiopectobacterium sp.
GAAAAACTGCTCTTTAAGCCTAAGGAGGCAGGTAAGTCGTTCGGCGATAAGGTGAAACTGGAGGATTTCCGCTGCGTCAGGGTGAAAAACAGGGATACGTGGTAAATAGCACAATAAACCATCCCATTGACGCAAGGAGAAACCATGCGCTATAGTCACTCTGCATCTGCAAATTCAGGTGCCGGGTGTAGGAACCCGCTGGAGTGACCGCGACAAAATGACACGCCGCGAGCGTGTTTTTTTATGTCGCAATCTAGCTACACCTCCATGGTGAGCTGGATGGGGCAGCCGCAAGGCTGGCCGGACGGTGATCCCGGTAGTGTCAACCCCATTCAGTTCACCACCAATATAGAGATTGACACCTCTGGTGGTGATAACATCAAGATCACTATTGGAGGTCATCATGACCACTCATACCAGCCTTGCTGCACCTAAAGTTACTATCCACGACGGTAAAGCTATTACCACCACCGATGACGTTGCCGCTTACTTCGGCAAACAACCGCATCATGTTGTACAAAAAGTAGAATCCCTTGAATGTTCAGAAGATTTTATCATCCGCAACTTTTCGCGAATGATAAAAAATGTACAACTTGCCAAGGGCGCAACACGTGAGGTCGTCTACTACGAAATGACTAAGGACGGCTTCGTCTTCCTCGTCATGGGCTTTACCGGCAAAAAGGCAGCAGCGTTCAAGGAAGCTTACATTGCGGAGTTTAACCGCATGGAAGAACAGCTTCATGGCGCAGTTGCCGTCAGCGGCGTAACCAACGAAATACTACTTACCCTTCAAGATAATAAAGTCATCAGCTCCCGGCCAATTGCTGACAACGAATATGTTGCCAGCCTCGATACATTGTTCGAGATTGCGCGTCGAGCTGACTATCTCGTCATACACAAAGACGATCTGATTAAAAAGCTCGGTAGCTAATCTAACCCAGTCATTCCGCCCCGGTATCGCGCCGGGGTTCCATTATCGTTTTAACCAGCGAGGTATACCTATATGCAAAATTTAACTATTGCACAAACAGTAACCATGTCTAGCCGTGAAATTGCGGAGCTGACTGGTAAGCGTCACGACCATGTTTTAAGGGACTGTCGAAAGATGCTTGAAGCGCTCAATATTCAATCTCCCCAA
>NZ_JAHWCO010000049.1:0-2732 GCF_020054415.1 Candidatus Symbiopectobacterium sp.
GAACATCAGCAGGGCAGGCTTGCTGAATGGGTTCGGGGGCAACTCGATAACAAACATTCAAATATTGTCGCCTGTGCTCTGGCAAACAAACTGGCGCGAATAGCCTGGTCAATCACAACTAATCACAATGAATATCAGGCATGATGTTATATAGAACTACATCAAGACACTGATTATTAATTAATTAAACAGCAGTTACCTATCTGGTTTTGCGAAGACTGATTATTGATGACATGAACGGCATATCGACCTGCTGAAAAACCTGACGACAAAAATGGCTCACTGAAGCCGAGTGCCTTTTCAGGTTCACTAGGCGCGGAACTCATCGAGGCGCGGGCATCTCGCCCATAGAGACGCCGGATAGATTGAAGCAAGCACACCATTAGTCAAAAATCAGTGTTGCAAAAATGGGGGTGACCATAGATTATTGACGCTGATTTTTGCCGTGTTCTTTATGTTACTGACGCGCCAGTGGCTAAGCCGACCGCTGGAAGACGTGGTGAAAGTGGCAGAACAGTTCTCTGCCGGGAACCTGCAAGCCACGTTAACCACGCAACACAATGATGAAGTGGGCCGCCTGATCGGTGCCATCAATGGCATAGGGCAAGGGTTGACGCGCATCGTCGCCCAGGTGCGCGCCTCCGCAGAAGAGATCAGCGCCAGTACCGATGCGCTGGCACAAGATAGCGAAAACATCAGCGAGCAAATCAGCCGTCAAGCCAGCAGCGTGGAAGAAATATCTGCCAGCATGGAGCAGATTTCCGCGATGGTGAGGCAAAACGCGGACAACGTTTCCAGCGTGCGCCAGTTGGCGGAAGAGAGCGCAAACGCCGCCCAGCACGGCAGCGAGCGCGTAAGCAACAGCGTCTCTACCATAAGCTGTACTAGCTCAGACCTGCCGCATTTCCCTGCCAGTATGCGGAGTGTTGAATAGCATGTTGACGTGATTCCTGCGCATATTTTTTCATCATTGATTGCGCTGCGGCCGTCTTGCGCCTGGGCGCAAAATGCGGAGGCGTTTCATTCAGATACTGTTTGACGTAGCTGATGTGGCTGAATTTCGCCAGCCGTCGGCGGGCTGCGCGTCCCAGCGGCGAAACGGTGTCTCTTTTTCCCCCAGCCCCAGCAATAGCATATCGATAACCATCTAGGTGTAGGCGGGTCCTCGTGTTTTAATGTCTTGCAGGGGAAAACGCAAAAATTCATCACTCAATATGGCAATGACTGAGACTTATCCGCCGCCGGTAATTTAGCGCGGTCATACATCAGGTTAAAACGAGAGATCGGTGAGGAAGAATGTTTGGTATTGCGCCGCGCTCTTATGGCGTGATCCGCATGCCTTTCCTTTGAGGACTGAAACTGACGCAAATAATCCGCCAACGCCGTATGCTCAACGTCTGAAAGCACCTCAACCTGCGAATATACCTCCGGGTTCACCTCAGCAAGCGCGCTGGCGTGTTCCACCGACTCGGACGCTAGCGGCAAAAGCGCCAACGCGCTATCGCGATATCCGGCGGGAGGTAAATAAGGTGAAAATGTTCCAACGTGGGCAGTGCTAGGATACAAATCGATAAGCGGCCTCTCAGGTTCATCCTGATATTGCGAGCGAAAAGTGGCGATCCCGGTAGCCCCTGCCCGACACGCCATTTCGCCCAATAGCAGAAGTCCTCCCAGTAGCACCGTTTTTTTAACGCGTGATGCTCCTGTATTTGCCTGCGTGTTACCAGGTTTGAATGCCTTGTTAGCGGTCTCTACACCGGATTCCAACGTCAGAGGGGAAACGGATACCGCACACAACGTATCTCGTAGCGGTTTACGTTCATCGTGACCCAGGTTTGATGGCGTTTTACACCGGGACGATGGCATCACAGAATACCTCGAGCCATCAGATGCGCGCGAAACTGGGGGTAACAACGTCATGGAAAGAGACCTTTCTAAAAGGGTTAAAAAAGACGAGTGAAAAAAGACGGGATAATAAATCAAATAATAAACAGCATGTTACAGAAAACATCCTTGTTATAATACACAATAAAACCGCTAAAGGGCAGAATAAAGCGTTTCATTTCTTGAGAATAAGAGCACAACCATCCACACTTGTCTCACGCCATAACCTCAAGGACATCATGATGAAGAGAACGTTTATCGCCCTTTTATTAGGTGCCGTTTCTGTTGGTGCGGTTGCGCAACAAGGGGGATTTGTCGCACCGGACAGCGCAGGCACTACGTCGGGCGGATTTAAAGGCCCGGTGCCCGGTTTGACCACCGTAGAACATGCTAAAACTCTCAGGGACGATGCCTGGGTGGTATTGGAAGGTCGTCTGGTGCGGCAGTTAGGACATGAACTGTACGAGTTTCGCGACAGCTCTGGCACCGTGAATGTTGATATCGATGACAAACGCTGGGCAGGGCAAACCGTCACGCCCAATGACAAAATACGTATCGAAGGCGAAGTAGATAACGACTGGAATAGCGTAGAGATCGACGTTAAATCAGTACATCGAGCCTGTACGCGAGATTGTGTAATTGCCTGATTTTGATATGTTCAATCCAACATCAAAAGCAGGTTACTTTATGGACGAAAAACGGTTACAGGCTCTGGCTAACGAGCTGGCCAAAAATCTCAAAACCCCTGACTATCTCAACCAGTTTGATCGCCTGCTGAAAAAGATCAGCGTTGAAGCTGCCCTTAATGCTGAAATGACCCATCACCTCGGGCATGAGAAGCACCAGTC
>NZ_JAHWCO010000207.1:0-1379 GCF_020054415.1 Candidatus Symbiopectobacterium sp.
CTTCTGGGTGGTCATCTAAGTCTGAGAGACTACGATGCTCAGGTGGGTGAAGCCATGGCCATGGTCAAAGCGCTTAACCGGATCACGCTATTAGGAATGCCGAACAGTATTCGCATCACGTAACAATCGACCCGTATGGGCGCAGTCGTTACAAGTTCTGATTTATTCAACAAAGCCGTACTTACATCGAACGCGAGTACTACGTTTGATGCTACATCAACTCATTGAATACACGACCCGGCCCATACTCATCTTGGGCCGACAGGCTATTGCTGTGAGCTGAAACGAGCAAGCGATAACGTGATAATGAGCAAAGTTAATGTAGATAAATCAGGTTTATCGGTGACCATTGATTGCCGTTAATTGCAGCGCAGCAATATAATGAGATCAGTTATCACTGAAATCTTAGGAATGAAGGAGTTTAGCTATGGCTGTAACTAAGCTGGTACTGGTGAGACACGGTGAAAGCCAGTGGAACAATGTAAACCGCTTCACAGGCTGGTACGATGTTGATCTGTCCGAAAAGGGCCGCTCAGAAGCCAAAGCCGCTGGTACTTTGCTGAAAAATGAAGGTTTCTCCTTCGATTTCGCGTATACCTCTGTGCTGAAACGCGCCATTCACACGCTGTGGAACATCCTGGACGAGCTGGATCAGGCTTGGTTGCCGGTGGAAAAGAGCTGGAAACTGAACGAACGCCACTACGGCGCGTTGCAGGGTCTAAACAAAGCGGAAACCGCTGAAAAATACGGTGATGACCAGGTTAAACAGTGGCGTCGTGGTTTTACTATCACTCCGCCTGCGCTGACCCGTGAAGATGAGCGTTTCCCCGGCCACGATCCGCGTTACGCATCTCTGACTGACTATGAGTTGCCGCAGACTGAAAGCCTAGCGCTGACCATCGAACGCGTTGTGCCGTTCTGGAACGAAACGATCCTGCCACGCATCAAGAGCGGTGAGCGCGTTATCATCGCTGCACACGGTAACTCCCTGCGTGCGCTGGTGAAATACCTAGATAACATGGGTGAAGACGAAATCCTTGAACTGAATATCCCGACGGGTGTGCCGTTGGTGTATGAGTTCGATGAAAACTTCAAGCCGATCAAACACTACTATCTGGGTGACGCTGACGAAATCGCAGCGAAAGCCGCTGCCGTTGCTAACCAAGGAAAAGCTAAGTGATTTAATCTCTACTGAAATAGCCAAAGTAGGGTGAATCAGACAGGTAAAAGGGTCGTGAATTCAATATGTTGATTGCAGTGTGAAATGTCCGGTTTTGGATGTGGAATACAGTGGCTAAAGTTGATGTAAGATGCCCGTTTTGTGAACAGACATCTCCTGTGAAAAAACACGGTTATGGCAAAAGTGGCCATCAGCGTTA
>NZ_JAHWCO010000416.1:0-1097 GCF_020054415.1 Candidatus Symbiopectobacterium sp.
AACGCTGATGGCCACTTTTGCCATAACCGTGTTTTTTCACAGGAGATGTCTGTTCACAAAACGGGCATCTTACATCAACTTTAGCCACTGTATTCCACATCCAAAACCGGACATTTCACACTGCAATCAACATATTGAATGCACGACCAAAAAATGCGACTAACAACCAACGCATTGATGCAACTGCGGTTAAAATAATCAAAACATCGGTTCGATTTTATTACTTGTCCTTTTCCTTTGCTCATTTCAGAAAGCGATCCTGCGTGTCTTTATCTGCCTGCCAAAACCAGTATTTGAGGATAAGAAAGGGATCAATGCTGTCCTGAGCATTGGCTGCATTATTTTCAGGCCAGGTTTCAGCGTTTTGCTTGGGCGACGTAAAGGCGGTTATGGATGCATTTTTATTGGCGGCATTGTACTGTGCCAGAATGGGTTCCAGCTTGTGAGTGAGCTCATCATTGCTCAGTTCAAGCCTGTCAAGGTGTGCGCTGATAGGGTTATTGTGATTATCCACGAGCTGGTAGTGGGTATCGAGATCGAAACGCTCTCGGGCTTTTGGCGTGTCGAGTGCGGGCAACTGGATGGTAATGATGTCCTGATTACGCATATTGAACGCAGCCAACAACAGCGGCGATGAATAAGTGCGTTTTTCACCGCCAGAGGCGGAAATAATTTTCACCACCCGAAACAGCACTTGGTGCTGACCATTGTCCAGTTCCAAGCTATCGGCACCTTTTAACAGTGAGCTGGACACTTTTTGCCCATCGACGGCGAGCAGTTCAATATCCTGGTGTAATTTTAGGGTGGTGGCAGCGCTGGCTATACTGCTCGTGACGAAGAAAAGCAGCACTAAAACACGGTACAATTTCATCAGCTTTCCTCCGGCATTATTTAACGCGCCATTGTTGAGTATTTGGCTAAATGTGTCAAAGTTTTCATTTTTTAACAGTTTTTATGGCTTTGTTGAATAAATAGATTTTATGCTGGCAGCCCAGCGAAACGACGGATCCTCGCAACGTAAAATCATGCAGTTAGGCCTCATGAGAAAAGTGTACACCTGAGATGACAAGCATTTTCAACCAAAACTGGCATGGAAA